>CADBRH010000012.1 GCA_902797035.1 uncultured Bacteroidia bacterium
CCTATCCCCGCGTGGAGGAATGACCATGTCACTCCGCATCCGAATGCCAGGCCGATGTCGCCCCGGCGGAAGTCGGCGTCGTTGAAGGAGCTGGCGTTATACTTGATCCCGTAGTCCTTGATCTGGCCTCCGATCCCGTAGCCGAGATAGGCGCCGGCGTAAGGCTGGATGATGGCCCTGTTCCTTGAGAAAATGTTGATTTTCAATAGCAAAGGAAGCTCGAGGTAGTTAAGGTCGTAAGTGATTTTGCCATAAGTGTCTTTCGCGACTCCTCCTTTCTCGACAAAGTAAATGCCGGACTCGAAAGCCGCGAACGGGCTGATCGTGAAACCAGCGGCGACTCCGAGGGTTATCCCGGTGTTGACTCCCGTGGCGCCAAGATTCCCTGTCCCCTCACTGATGTGGGAGGCTGTGACGCCGAACTTCAGCCCGCCATAAAGATTGGAGTCATGGGGGCCCCTCCGGTCGTGACCGCGGCTGTAGCCGAATCTATCATTCCTCGGAGTGTTACCGTGACGTCCGGGATAGTTGTATCCAGGTTGAGCCGCGGCCACTACACCAAGCGTGGCGGCGATCAGGATGATGAGAATCTTTTTCATGGCGAATAGGTTTTTGGCGTTATTGACTTTCATAAACCAAAAACCGTTCCATGAATCCTCGGGCTATCCCAGGACCTCCTCCATGGCGGCGAGGTCAGGGCTTATACCGGTCATGAGATGGTAGCCTGTGAGCGCCTGGTAGAGGAGCCATCTCTCTCCTGGGATATAGATTCCGTCGGCCGATGAGAGTTTCGCCCTGGCCACCTCGTCGAACGAGGGATTCTTGTAGTTGGCCTCGAATATGACCTTAGTGTCGCAGGCCCCTTTGGTGTTGTTGGCGAAATCGTCCGCCGTGAACTCGGCGATCTCTGGCAGGGCCATCGGAAGAGTGTAGATGATCAGGTCGCACTCCTTGACCGCCTCCTTGAAGTCCTTGATGGGGTCCGGGATGAAACCATATTCAGGCATGTCCTCGGCGATCGCCTGGGCTTTCTCCAAAGTCCTGTTCATCAGCACCGTGGCGAACCCGAGCTCCCCGGCGGCCACAGCCGCCGCCCTTCCGGCTCCGCCGCAACCCACGATAAGGGCCTGAGGCTGCTGGTAGAAACGCCTCCCGAGGCTCATGATGAAAAACTGGTGGAGCTTGATGAAGAAGCGCTCCTGGTATTCTTTGATGAATTCCTCCACGATTCCGGGGTAATAGGCATCGGCGATCGAGGCGATTATTCCGGTGAAATCGGAGTTATGGGCGGCGATGCCCTCGGTGGTCTTGACCAGCAGGTTGGCGGCCCCGATCCTGGCCACCGGCCCGGAGATGACGCCCTTTCCCAGCTCGGCGAGCTCCTCGACCTTGGTGTAGGCCTGCTCCTTGAACGGGGCGGTGACGTTGACCGCCAAGTAATCCTCCTCGAATCTCCGGAACGATTCCTCGAAATCGGCGCCCTCTATCAGGTCGTATGAGTATGCCGACCCGTCCGGCTGCTCGACGCCCCTGTAGGCGGCCTCGAAAAGGACCGGGCTCTTCGATGTCGCGATGGGGTCTCCTATCAATCCGTATTTTCCCATTTTCGTCGTGGCGGTTAAACTATTGTTATTGAGCGAATTATCTACTTGTATCCCCCTGTTTTCTCCAGGGATGTCTTAGGTTAAACAGCTGGCGGTGTGTTATTTATCCGCCACCGATTGGCGTTGTCTGACAGCCTCGAACAGGAGGATAGAGGCGGAGACTGATACATTGAGGGAATCTAGCTGGCCAAGCATCGGGATGCGGATACGATGGTCGGCGGCTTCACGCCAGATTCCGGTCAGACCAGTGGACTCGGTCCCCATCACTATTGCGGTGGGTCCGGTCATGGGGGTGTCGTAATATAGTGACGAGTCCTGAAGCTGGGCGGTAAGTACACGGAGACCTTTGGTCTTCAGCCATGCTATGGTGTCCTCCGAGGTGGCGGCGGCGACCTGCCTAGTGAACACGGAGCCGAGGCTCGCCCGGATAAGATTGGGATTGTAAAGGTCTGTGAGCGGGTCGCAGATGATGACAGCGTCGGCCCCGGCGGCGTCAGCGCTTCTCAGAACGGCCCCGAGATTCCCGGGCTTCTCGACGCTCTCAAGGACGATCACCAGCGGATTTTCTCCCAAGATGATGTCTTCCAGCCTCCTCTCCTTGTTCTTTATCTCGGCTATTACCCCTTCCGTGCCTCCCCTGTAAGCTATTTTCTCATAGACTTCCCCGCTGACGCGGAACACCTTGGCGCCACAAAACTCCCCGTCAGGCTCTGAGTCACTATCGTAGATTTCGGGGCAGATGAAAACAGTGTCAGGCTCAAATCCGGCGGCCAGGCATTGGGCCAGCTCGCGGCGTCCCTCGACGACGAAAAGTCCTGCCTTGCGTCTCTCCCGGGATTTCTCCTGGAGAGCCAGCAGCTCCTTGATCTTAGGATTCTGACCTGAAGATATCAGTTCCATAAAGAGGTTATATCAAATGGATATTGTTCTTCTCACAGGTCACGCGCATTTCGGCAGGCCAGACGGAAGCCTGGATCTCGCCGATGTGCGCTTTGCGCAGGAAGAACATGCACAGGCGGGACTGCCCGATTCCGCCTCCGACACTCAAAGGCAGGTCCCCGGCCAGAAGTTTCCGGTGGAAGTACAGGGTCGCCTTGAACTCCTCCCCGGTTATGGCCAGCTGGCGGAGCAGCGCCTCCCTGTCGACGCGTATCCCCATGGAAGACAGCTCAAGACTTCGTTCAAGGACAGGATTCCATACCAGGATGTCACCGTTCAGCCCCGGCAGCGTCTCCCCGTCATAAACGGCTGGGGTACTCCAGTCGTCATAGTCGGCTGAACGTCCGTCATGCTTGCTCCCGTCGCCAAGTTCGCAACCGATCCCCATAACGAACACGGCTCCCAGCTCTCTGCAGACGGCATCCTCCCTTTCCTTGGGACTCAAGCCCGGGAAACGGCGGCGAAGAGACTCGGCATGGATGAAATGGATCTCATCAGGAAGAATCGGCTTGATGGACGGATACTTCTCGCAGACCATATACTCAGTCCTTAGAAGGGTGGAATATATCCTCCGGACTATGTCTTTCAGGAACTCCGGCGAGCGCTGGCTTTCCACTATGACCCTCTCCCAGTCCCATTGGTCCACATAGAGCGAATGAATGTTGTCCAGTTCCTCATCGGCCCGGATAGCGTTCATGTCTGTGTAAATCCCGTAACCGGGCTCGATACCATATTCGGCGAGAGTCAGGCGTTTCCATTTAGCGAGGGAGTGAACTATCTCGCAGACAGTACCTTCCATATCCTTCACGGGGAAGCGTACCGCCCTTTCCACTCCGTTCAGGTCATCGTTTATTCCTTTACCTTGCTCGACGAACAACGGCGCGGTCACCCGGCGCAGTCTCAACTCCGAAGCGAGGTTCATCTGGAAGAAATCCTTTATCTCCTTGATGGCGCCTTCGGTCTGACGCGGGTTCAGCAAAGGTTTATAGCCGGACGGCGCGAAGAGTCTCATACTAATTTCTCCGGACGCATCTGGGGGAAGAAGAGGACATCCTGGATGGTGGTCTGGCCGGTCATGAACATGGTCAGGCGGTCGATACCCATTCCCATTCCTGAGGTCGGAGGCATCCCGTACTCGAGGGCGCGCACGAAATCGTAGTCGATGAACATAGCCTCGTCGTCACCGTGGCTCTTGAGCGCCGCCTGCTCCTCAAACCTCTCAAGCTGGTCGATAGGGTCGTTCAGCTCCGAATAAGCGTTGGCCAGCTCTTTCCCGCAGACGAAGAGCTCGAATCGCTCGGTGAGGTCAGGATTCTCCCTGTGACGCTTGGTGAGGGGAGACATCGAGACGGGATAGTCTGTGATGAAGGTCGGCTGTACGAGATGCTCCTCGCAGTAGGCGCCGAAAATGGCGTCTATCAACTTCCCGGCACCCATGGAAGGCTCATATTCCACATTCAGCTTTTCGCAGGTGTCCCTGAGCTCGTCAACACCCATTCCGGCAAGGTCAACCCCGGCGTATTCCTTGATGGCGTTCAGGATCGGAAGGCGGCGGTAACCGGCCTTGAAATCGATCTCGTTGTCACCGATCTTGACTTTCGTTGTCCCATGGAGGTTGAGCGCGATCTTCTCTAGCATCTTCTCCACGAACTCCATCATCCAGATGTAGTCCTTGTAGGCAACGTAGATCTCCATGCAGGTGAACTCAGGGTTGTGGGTCTTGTCCATACCCTCGTTGCGGAAGTCCTTGGCGAACTCGTACACACCGTTGTATCCGCCAACAATGAGTCTCTTGAGGTACAGCTCGTTTGCTATCCTCATGTAGAGGTCGATGTCAAGGGCGTTGTGATGGGTTATGAAAGGACGGGCCGCCGCACCGCCGGGAATGGACTGAAGTATAGGGGTTTCCACCTCCAGGCAGCCAGCCTCGTTGAAATATTCCCGCATCGTGGCCACAATCTTAGCCCTCTGGATGAAGACATCTTTCACCTGAGGGTTCACGATGAGGTCCACGTATCTCTGGCGGTAACGAAGCTCAGGGTCCGAGAAGCCGTCGTAAACCTTTCCGTCGGCGTCGGTCTTAACTATCGGGAGCACCCTGAGCGATTTGCTGAGGACTGTGAGCTCCTTGACATGGACGCTAAGCTGCCCTGTCTGGGTGATGAAAGCGAAGCCCTTGACGCCCACGATGTCGCCGATGTCCAGAAGTTTCTTCCAGACAGTGTTGTACATCGTCTTGTCCTCACCGGGGCATATCTCGTCCCTCTTGACATAGATCTGGATCCTTCCGGAGGCGTCCTGGATCTCGCCGAAAGAGGCGGCTCCCATGATCCTGCGGGACATTATCCTTCCCCCGAGGCATACCTCCTGGAAATTACCTTTCTCCTGGTCGAAGCCCTCCTCTATCTCCCTGGCGCTGGTGTTGACCGGGTAAAGCGCCGCCGGATAAGGATTGATTCCGAGTTCCCTTAGTTTGGCGAGAGACTCCCTACGGATTACTTCCTGCTCGTTGAGTTCGATGTTGGCCATATCTTTCATATAGTTGAACAACAAAAATACGACTTTTAATCTACAAACCGAAATTGTTATTCTTGAATAAAGTCATTATCTTTGTGTAATATGGCGAAAGAGCGCAAATGGATCATCAAGGAACCGGCCGATCCGGAGAAGGTGGGAAGACTTTCCGCCGAGCTGGGTATTGACCGTGTCCTGGCCGAGCTTCTTGTCAAGAGGGGAGTCGAGACCTTCGAGCAGGCCCGGTCCTTCTTCCGCCCGAGTCTGGAAAATCTCCATGACCCTTTCTTGATGAAGGATATGGACGCGGCGGTCGAGAGGGTCCGCAAGGCGATCACCTCCGAGGAGAAAATACTCGTTTACGGCGACTACGATGTGGACGGCACCACCGCTGTCGCCCTCGTGTATTCATTCCTGAGAAGATATTCCCAGAAAGTCGATTTCTATATTCCCGATCGGTACGATGAGGGTTACGGTCTGTCCTTCAAGGGGATAGACTGGGCTAGTGACGGAGGCTTCGGCCTGATTATCACCTTGGACTGCGGCATCAAGGCCAACGAGAAGGTGGAGTACGCCAAAGGGAAGGGGATCGATGTCATAATCTGCGACCACCATCTTCCGGAGGATACTCTTCCGGCGGCGGTGGCCGTCTTGGATCCCAAGCGAGAGGATGACAATTATCCTTTCGACGACCTGTCCGGCTGCGGTGTGGGATTCAAGCTTGTCCAGGCGTATTCCCAGAAATACGGGATACCTTTCGAGACCTTGATTCCTCTCCTGGACTTGTTGGTGGTGAGCATTTCCTCCGACCTGGTCACAATGGTGGGCGAGAACAGGATCCTGGCGCATTTCGGCTTGAAGCAGCTCAACGAGAATCCGCGCAAGGGTCTGCTGGCCATGGCGACGCTCTCAAAGCTCGAGCCGGGACACCTTACCATTGACGATATCGTTTTCAAGATAGGCCCCAGGATCAACGCTGCCGGCCGTATGGAGACAGGACGTCTCGCCGTTGAGCTTCTGACGGCGGCGGACGACCTCATAGCCAACATAGTGGGCGAGAGGATCAACGACAATAACAACGAGCGGAAGGGTATTGACAGGGAGATAACCCAGGAAGCGTTGAGGATGGTCCAGGACGGCCGGGCTTTGTCCGCCGGGGCCGCCACGATAGTCTATAACCCGACTTGGAACAAGGGAGTGGTCGGGATCGTCGCCTCCCGTCTCGTCGAGGCTTTCTACAAGCCCACGATAGTCCTGACAAAATCTAACGGTTTCATCACAGGATCCGCCAGGAGCGTGGCAGGATTTGACCTTTATGAATCAATCGAGAGTTGCTCCGACCTTCTGGAGAATTTCGGCGGACATGTCTATGCCGCCGGCCTCACGATGAAAGAGAGCAACCTGGCCGAGTTCGTGCGCAGGATCGACAAGTTCATCGGTGAGAAGATCACCGATGAGATGCTCACCCCCGTGACCGACATCGACGCGAAGCTCGAGTTCAGCCAGATCACCCCGAAATTCTTCAGGCTCCTCAAGCAGTTCCAGCCTTTCGGTCCCGGCAACGGCAATCCTGTGTTCCTGACGGAGAGCGTGTCCGACGGCGGCAACGGGCGCAAAGTCGGCGCGGGAGGGGTCCACATGAAACTTGATCTCATCGACGAGAAGCAGCCGTTCCACCAGATTCCCGCCATCGCGTTCAACATGTCGGATTATTATGAGTATATCAAGGCCGGCAATCCCTTCGACATCTGCTACTCGATAGTCGAGAACTACTATCGCGGCAATTCCACCCTCCAGCTCCGCATCAAGGACATCAAGGAGCGTGAGGAATTCATATAGTGATAATATAACTCCTTGAATATGAAGCGTTTCTTTTTGCTCATCGCCGTCCTCTCGATGGCGGTATTCGCGACCTCATGTGTTAAAGAGTCGCCTGCCACATTGACCAGGGTCGATCCTCTTGTCAAACTTCTTCCGGAGATGACGTGGAACCCCGCTTTTACAGAGATGGAGGAGGTGGCCGCGGGAGAGCATGCCACTTTCCAGTTCGCGTTGAGGGGAGTGAGGGACCTTAAGGATGTCCGGTTGTCCTTCGAGGCGTTGAAGGACGGAGAGGGGCACTCTTTGGACCAGGCCCGTGTCGGATTCGTGGACTATGTCCATGTCGGCAGGACAACTCCTGACCCCGGCAGGGACGCCATACGCTCCGTTTCGGGGATGTATCCCGACCCCATCGTGGACGACGGCTTGTCAAGGGATATTCCCGGTGGCAAGACTCAGCCGGTCTGGGTCACCGTGACGGTCCCGAAAGACGCGGCCCCTGGTGAGTATAAAGGAAAGGTTTTTGTCAAGGGTAAGGGCTTCAGCCTGGAAGGGGAGATCGCCGTGAAGGTTTATCCCGTGGTCCTTGAAGAGCCTTCTCTCTGGGTCACTAACTGGTTCAACTCGTCTGAGAGGAGCCTTCGATTATTCAATCCGGAGGCGGAGATGTTCTCCGAGGATTATTGGGACTACATCCGCGCGGTGGCTGCCCAGATGAGGGAATGCTACCAGAACACGGTTCTGGTGCCTGTGACACTCATAGACTCAAAGGAGATCGAGGGCGCCTGGACCTTTGACTTCACCAATTTCGACAAGATGGTGGAGGTTTTCCAGGAGGCCGGTGTGCTGAGACTGTTGGAGGTCGGCCATGTAGGTGGCCGTGTCGGACTCTGGAACAGCCCGTTCGGGGTAAAGGTAGGAGGTGTCGGGAATAACATTCCTCTTTCCGACCCGGCGGCTGTCAAGTGGTGCTCGAGTTTCTTCCCCGCCCTTGTCTCCCACATCAAGGAGAAGGGTTGGTACCCGATCTATTGCCAGCATATCGCCGACGAGCCGGCTTGGGACAACTACGCCTCGTATGTCGAGATCGCCAGGCTGTTCAAGAGCTACGCCCCGGACGTCAGGATTATCGAGGCCTGCCACTCCCATGACCTCGCCGATGTCGTGGACATCTGGGTGCCCCAGCTGAATTTCTACGCCGACGGTCACCGGTTCTATTCAGAAAGGCAGGCCTCCGGGGACGAGGTTTGGTTCTACACCTGCCTTGGTCCTCAGGGCAACTACGCCAACCGCTTCCTCGAGCAGCCTTTACTGAAAACCCGCCTGCTCCATTGGATCAACTTCCGCTATGGGGCGACAGGCTATTTGCACTGGGGCTTCAACCAGTGGAGGACGGATGACCCATGGGGCGAGACGACATCTATCAACCTTGAGGGCGGGAATATCCTTCCGGGAGGCGACAGTTGGATAGTCTATCCCAAAGAAGGGAGGCTCTACGGCTCAATCCGCCTGGAGGCCATGCGTGACGGCATCGCCGACTATACCTTGCTCCAGATGTTGGCCCGTAAGGACGAGGCCCTGGCAAAGGAGGTATGCCGCCAGAACGTCTATGGCTGGACCACTTATGATATGTCCACTGAGCATTTCCGCAAGGCCCGCCACCAGATTCTTGAGGCCCTGTCGGATTAAAGGGATGTGACGATGTCGAGGGCGGCGGCGAGGTAATCGTCGCTGTCCGCGTTTATGATGTGATGGGCTGTCTTCTCGTACACTGGCCCGCGGACGGCCATCAACTCCTCTACCCTGGAGCGGAGGCTCTTCCCGGACTTGAGCATCGGGCGGTCGCCAGGCCATTTCTCGAGGTTACGGACGAGTGTGTCCACCGAAGCTTTAAGATAGAAGCAGGTGGTGTCACGGCGGATCATCCGGCGGCAGGCCTCGGTCATGACGGTGCCGCCTCCGAGGGAGAGGATGTAGGAGGCGCCTGTCAGTTCCCCGGTCATGAATATGTCCTCAAGGGCGGCCTTTTCCATTTTCCTGAAAGCAGCTTCACCCTCAGAGTCAAATATTTCCGGGATAGTACTCCCTGTCATGGCCTCGATGTAGGAGTCCAGGTCTATGAGTTCCATGGAGGGAAGAAGCTTCGAGAGTTCTTTCCCGACGCTGCTCTTTCCGCTCCCCATGAAGCCTATGAGGGAGATGTTATCCATCATTAAAACAGTGTAGGCTCGAAAATCTCGCCTTCGTCGGGAAGGTTGTCGATGTCGGGAAGACCTCCCGCCGGCTCGTCCGGCATGATGTCGATAGGCTCATCGGCCGTCTCAACTTCAGTTACGGTGCCATTACTGACGTCCGGAGATCCTTCCAGCGAGCCTTCACCCGGATAGGGCGCGGAGCGTGGCGAGTCGGAGGGATCTCCGGCGTCGGGAGCTTCCTCCTCTTCCGGCTTCTCCAGGGGCTCGATGAACTTGACCTTCTTGACGTCGTACTGATGGCACTTCTTTCCCTTGGCCGTGAAACCCTTCTTGGCTATATATTCCTCGGCGTCGATATTCTCCGGCTCCCTGTGCTCATACTTCTTGCCGAAGATGACCTGGAACTGTGGATGAAGGTCGTCGGAGATGTCAACGAGATAGGATTTAGCCCCCGCGGCTATGAACGATTGAGGGGTGTTGTCGCTCAGGACGAAACTGAATCTCTTGACATAGAATGACTTCGCCGCCGCGTCGTAATATAGGGCGGTGTAGGTCTTCTCGGGGTCGAACTTCTCGATCTTGAGAATATTACCCTGATAGCGGTTGGACACGTCGAATGATGTGGTGTAGAAAGTGCCGTCCTTGAATATCGCCAGCACTTTGTCCTCCGGGCCGAACTCACCCAGGTACATGCCCCTCTGCTCGTCGTTGAGTTTCTGGATGTCGGCGTCGAACCAGATGTCCTTCCCGCCGATGGTGGAGACACCCTTGCTCTTGAGCTGGATCTTGGAGATGGAGAATTTCGAAACCAGGTTGCCCCTAGAGGTCTTTCCCTTGATGGCCAGAGTCGAGAAATCGTACTCCATCTGAGTCTTCTTGAGTTTCGGCCTAGGACGGAGGTAAATCTTGACAATCTCGGCCTCGCCGTTGTTGTTGACGGTGAACCAAAGGATCTTTGATCCTTCCTTGCCGGTCGTGATGTCGTAGTCCTTGTCCCTGGTGACGCTGGTGATGGCGAACCTCTTGGCGTAGGAGACCGAGCTTTTTCCCTCTCGGTAGATGACGTTGTAGATAGTCCTCTCGTCACCTCTGTTGAAGACACCCACATAAAGAAGGTCCTTCCAGAAGAAGGCTTTGTCCGTGACCTTGGTGATCCGATATTTGCCGTCCTTGGCGATCACGAGTATCTCGGAGAGGTCGGAGCAGTCGCTCACGAACACGCCGTTGTCATCCTTCTTCAAGTTGAGGCCCACAAAGCCTTCCTCATAGTTGGCGTATAGCTTGGCGTTGTTACTCACCACCTTGGTGACGGCGATGCTCTCAAAGGCCGAGATCTCGGTAAGGCGCTTGAACTGTTTGCCGTATTTGGCCTTTAGTCCCTTGAACCAGGCTATAGTGTATGCGGTGATGTGCTCGATGTTGTCCTTGACTTTCTCCATCTCGGCCTCGACCGCGGCGATCTTCTCGTCCATGGCCTTGGTGTCGAACTTGGAGATTTTCCGCACCGGTTTCTCGACGAGCTTGAGGATGTCGTCCATGACAATCTCCCTTCGGAGGAGATCCTGGTAATTCCTCATCTCGGCGAAAACGTCGTCAAGCTGCTTCTCCCAGCTCTTCTGATCCTGCTCCAGGATCTTGTAGACCCTGTTCTCGAAGAATATCCTCTCGAGGGAATCGTAGTGCCACGCGTCCTCGAGCTCCTCGAGCCGGATCCTCAGCTGCCATTCCAGAAGATCTCTGGTGTGATTCGTGTCGTAGATAAGTATATCCTTGACACTCAGGAACTGAGGCTTGTTGTCCACGATCACGCAGGCGTTCGGCGCGATATTGCACTCGCAGTCGGTGAACGCGTAGAGGGCGTCTATGGTCTTGTCTGGAGACACGTCGTTCGGAAGATGGATGATGATCTCCACCTTCTCCGTGGTCATGTCCTCGATCTTCTTTATCTTGATCTTGCCCTTCTCCTTGGCCTTGACGATCGAGTCCTTGATGATCTCGGAGGTCTTGCCGTAGGGGATCTCGGTGATGGCGATGGTGTTCTTGTCGATCTTCTCGATCCTCGCCCTCACCTTGACACTGCCTCCCCGGGCCCCGTCTTTATAATTGCTGCAGTCGGCGCTGCCCCCGGTCGGGAAATCAGGGTATATGGTGAAATCCTTTCCCTCGAGGATGCTAACTGAAGCGTCCAGAAGCTCGTTGAAATTGTGAGGGAGTATCTTGGATGCCATACCGACGGCGATGCCCTCGGTGCCTTGGGCGAGAAGGAGCGGGAACCGCACGGGAAGCTCAGTCGGCTCCTGGTTACGCCCGTCGTATGAAGTCATCCAGCGGGTTATCTTCGGGTCGAAGACAACCTCCTTGGCGAATTTGCTGAGCCGGGCCTCGATGTACCTCGGGGCGGCGTTGCTGTCTCCGGTAAGGATGTTCCCCCAGTTACCCTGGCAGTCGATCATCAGGCCTTTCTGGCCGAGTTGGACGAGGGCTCCAAGAATGGAGGCGTCACCGTGGGGGTGGTATTGCATGGCTTGGCCGACGATGTTGGCCACCTTCGTGTAGCTGCCGTCATCCATCCTGTACATGGCGTGCAGGACACGCCTCTGCACAGGCTTCAAACCATCCACGATGTGCGGGACCGCCCTTTGGAGAATCACATAAGAAGAATAGTCGAGGAACCACTCCTTGAACATCCCGGAAAGCTTGTATTTCCGGCTGTCAGCGCTGAGCAGCCTGTCGTATTTCCCCGTCGGAGGGGCGGCAGCCTCCTCGAGTTCCTCTTCCTGTTCTTTCTCCCGCTCCTGGATATCCTCCCACTGGTCTTCCGTAGCCATATCCTTCACTCCTTATTACTCTTATTCCTCGTAACCGAACCTTCGCAACTCCTTGCGGCTGTCCCTCCAGTCCGCGTCGACCTTGACGAAAAGCTGGAGGAAAACCTTCTTTTGGAAGAAGTCCTCCATCTCGAGCCTCGCCTCTGTGCCCGTCTTTTTCAGCGCCGATCCTCCCTTCCCGATGATGATCCCTTTCTGGGAGTCACGCGTGACAAGGATAACCGCGCCTATCTCATATCTCTCCCTCCCCTCCTTGAACTCCTCGATGACCACCTCACAGCTGTAGGGAATCTCCTGGGAATAATTCTCCAGAATCTTCTCACGGATTATCTCGGAGGCGAAGAAGCGCAGGTTCCTGTCGGTGAACTGGTCTTTGTCGAACCAAGGAGGCGAGACCGGAAGCTTGCTGATGACAGCCTCCAGGACGCTCTCGAGGTTGAATCTCTCTTTCGCCGAGACAGGGATCACAGTTGCCTCCGGGATGGTCTCCTGCCAGTAGGAGATGAGTCTTAGAACCTTCTCTTGGTCGCTGATGTCGATCTTGTTTATCACAACCACCACCGGACACTCCACTTTCTGGAGTTTCTGGATATATTCCTGGTTCTTGTCGCTCTTCTCCACGACATCCGTCACATAGAGGATGATGTCAGCGTCGCCGATCGCGGCGTCCACGAATCTCATCATGTCCTCCTGCAGGCGGTAGTTTGGCTTCAGCATTCCGGGGGTGTCGGAATAGACGATCTGGTAGTCGTCAGTGTTGACTATCCCCATGATCCTGTGCCTGGTAGTCTGGGCTTTCGCCGTGACTATGGAAAGTTTCTCGCCGACGAGGGCGTTCATGAGCGTGGACTTGCCGACGTTCGGGTTACCGACAATATTGACAAATCCGGCCCTGTGTTCCATCTGTCTCCCCTCTTTGGCCATATCAGACATAAGCCCCCATCTTGAGGATGTTGACCTCTCCCTCGCTGAGGTATCTCCACTCTCCCTTCTTCAGGCCCTTCTTGGTGAGGCCGGCGAAGTAAACCCTGTCAAGAGCCTTCACGGTGTAGCCCAGGCTCTCGAATATCCTGCGGACAATGCGGTTCTTCCCGGAGTGGATCTCAATCCCGAGCTTGCGGTGGTCCTCGGCGTCGATGTACTCAAGCTCGTCGGCTTTGATGACACCGTCGGCCAACTCAAGGCCTTCCACAAGTATTTTCTCCTTGTCGGCCTCGTCGAGCTCTTTGTCGAGTATGACCTGGTAGATTTTCTTCTTGTTGTAAGAGGGATGTGTCAGCTGCTCGGCGATCTCTCCGTCATTTGTGAACATGAGAACGCCAGTGGTGTTCTTGTCAAGCCTTCCAACCGGGAATACCCTCACTTTGCAACCCTTGATCAGGTCCATGACGGTCTTGTCGGCGTGAGGGTCGCTGGCGCTTGTGACGAAACCCTTTGGCTTGTTCATCACGATATATACCTTGGCCTCGCCCTTGAGCCTCTCCCCGTTGAAACGGATGTCGTCCTTAAGGACATTGACCTTGGTGCCGAGTTCTGTCACGACCTCGCCGTTGACGGTCACGACACCTGTCTGGATCAGGGTGTCAGCCTCCCTGCGGGAACATACTCCCGAGTTGGCTATGAACTTGTTGAGACGGATCTCCTCCTTGATCGGAGTGGGTACGGTGTCGTTGTCAGAGAAAGCCAGGTTGTCCAGCCTCGGCTTCCTGGAAAGCATCTGGTTGATGCCAGCCTCGTCGTTGGAGTTGAAGCGGGGACCGCTCTTGAAGCCAGGTTTCCTGGTGGCCGGTCTCGGGCCGGAGAATGACTTGCGCTCGCCTTGACGTCTCGGGCGGTCCTCCCCGTAATGGGGATGGTCGCCATGGCGTCTCGGGCGGTCCTCATTGAATCTGGGACGGCTGTCGTCGCGGCGGGGATGATCCTGGCCGAAACGGGGCCTGTCCTCGCCATAACGGGGCCTGTCCTCGCCATAACGGGGCTTGTCCTCACCGAAGCGTGGTCTGCTCTCGCCGTGATGTGGTCTGCCTTCACCGTAGCGTGGTCTGCCTTCACCGTAGCGTGGTCTGCCCTCACCGTAGCGTGGTCTGCCCTCTCCGTAGCGTGGTCTGCCCTCTCCGTGACGAGGCCCTTCCTCCCCGCGCTCGGGGCGGCCCTCGCCGAATCTAGGACGGCTCTGGCCAAAGGAGCGCCTGCCGTTATCTTCCGAATAGTTCCTGTGATTGTCGCTGTTGTATGGACCGACTTTTCTTCTGGGTCTTAATTTGCGGCCTTCAGCCGAATAGTCCCCCCTGGGGCCTTCATTTCTCGCGTAATCCCTACGCTCCTCGTGGTTCTCAAAACCACCGTTGAACTTCTCTTCCATGTCTTGATGTGGCTCACGCCACTTTTTGGTTAATCAAGTTTGAACCTTGTTATTTGAGTTTGAAAATATAAGTAATCGTTCCTTCTTGCAGCGCGGGGGCGTCGGCGCTCTGGTTGAAGTGCGCCTTCATGGCGGCGGCTCTCGCCGCTGCCCACAGCGCCTGGTTATTCACCGTCGTGCCTTTCCCGCCGGCTATCGCCTTTGTGACGTTTCCATAGTTGTCCACCCAGATATCCACAACCACCTTACCCTCGTCCTGAACCGCGTAATCGGGCCTTGGAAGGGCCCCAAGCACACTGCGTCCCTTCAGGTGGGCGTTCGGGACGCCGTCTGTCTTCCCTGTCGAGGTGTTCCCTTTAGGGTGCCCCGCCTTGAACTCGGCGGAAGGGTTCGAGGCCCCGTGGGAGGCAAGAGAGGAATCCTTTTTGCTCATTCCGGGGAACAGGGCGTTCTGGTTAATCTCTTCTTTAGGGGCTGGAACCTCAACATCCCCGAAATCGTCCGGTCTCGCCTCGGCGCTCTTGTTTGTCCTGTCGGACTTGACAGGAGACTCGCTCCGCTGGATCAGCTCCACAGGTTTGGTCTTGTCAACATCCTCGGCCTGAGGCTGTCTTCCGAGTAGCTGTCTCCTGACGGGATCGGGATTCTCCTCCTCGAAGTCGATGAGGAAAGTCTGCTCCTCGGGGGGAGGGTAGATGTATTTCAGCCCGGTGAACGCGCATGAGAGAATCACCACCAGATGGACGGCGACCGTAAGGACGATCCCCGTCGTGGTGGAGACTTTCGCCTCCCTCTCTCTTTCGCGAAGGTATTGTTTCATTATTCCGGCTGTGTGGCCAATATCACTTTGTAATGGTTCCGCTTGGCAATATTCATCAAAGAGACGACCTCCTTGATGGGCACGCTCTCGTCGGAATAGATCGAGAAGGTTGGATCCTCCTCTTCTTGCAGGAGGCTCACGATGCCGTCCTCCAGGTCGGAGAAACTGGTCGGAGTCTCGTCACCGTTGAGGTGGTAGGTGTACATCTCGCCGCCCCAATCCTTGATGGACACGCTGACGGTGGGCTTGGCGCTCACCTGACCGGTGCTCTTCGGGAGCAGGAGCTTCAGCGCGTTCGGATTGACCAGTGTCGAGGTGACCAGGAAGAAGATCAGCAGCAAGAACACCAGGTCAGTCATCGAGGACATGGCCAAGTCCGACATCACCTTTGTGGATCTCTTGAATGCCATTTGCTATCTCTCCTCTTCTTTATCAGCTTTATCAGCGGGCTCGTGCAGGAGATCCATGAAGTCGATGGTCGCGGTCTCCATCTTGAACATCAGGTTGGAGATCTGGGCCGTGAGGTAGTTGTAGCCGAAATAGGCGAGGATACCTACGATGAGACCGCCTACCGTCGTGATCATGGCGGTATAGATACCGCTCGACAGCAAAGTGATGTCGATGTTGTTGCCTGCGTTGGACATATTGAAGAAGGCCTGGACCATTCCGAGGACAGTCCCGAGGAATCCGATCATGGGGGCGCCTCCAGAGATTGTCGCCAGGGTGGGGAGACCCTTCTCAAGCCTGGCTATCTCGACGTTGCCCATGTTCTCGACAGCCGTCTGGATGTCAGTGAGGGGCCTTCCGATCCTCTCGATCCCTTTCTCGACGAGGCGGGCGACAGGAGAGTCGTATTTCTCGCAAAGCGCGAGGGCGCTCTTGACTTTCCCCTCGTGGATGTAATCGCGGATGTCCCTCATGAAATTCTTGTCGACCTGCTGGGCCTTGTGGATCATCCACCACTTCTTCCCGAAGATATAGATCGCGATCACGGACAGGACGGCGAGGACTATCATCAGCCAACCGCCTTTCGCCGCCATCTCGATCAGGGAAAACGACTGCTCGACTTGCTGTGGAGCGGCCTGAGCCACTGGCTCGGCGGTGTTCGCTATCGCTTCGGCCACACTCGTCGCGACTGAGTCGAGGCCGGACTGTAAAAGATGGAACAACATAATTATAACGTACGTTTATTGATAATCTTAACCAAATATGACGCGAACTGCACATATCACGCCATCAACCCGCGAAGATAATGAAAAAATACGGATTTTCCTTAATATTCGACCTTGCTGAGGAACAAAGCGTGGCCTGGGACAGATTCCCCGGCGTCGCTTCTGGAACCGCCCTGGAGCAGCTCGTCGATCCAGGTCTCTTCCCGTCTCCCGCGTCCTATGTCAAGGAGGGTGCCGACGACGGCCCGGACCATATTCCTCAGGAACCGGTCGGCCCTGATGGTGAACACGAGATAGTCGTTCTCATCGGCCGGATAACCCATGATCCGGACATGGTCCGGAGTGTATGTCTCCCAAAAAGCCGTATTGACGGCGCAGATGGAAGTCTTGTTGTTGCCGCCGACCTTCTCGAAGCAGCTGAAATCATGGGTCCCCAGCAGCTTTTCGGCCGCCCTGTTCATTCTCCCGACATCCAACGGGAAGGTGTAGAGGTAAGAATACTTGAGTGAGAAAGGGTCTTTATTCCTATGGATGAAATACTTGTATTCCCTCAGCCTCGCGTCGAATCTGGCGTGGAATTCACCGTCGGCCGGGACTATCCCGTGAACCTTTATTCCATGGGGCAGGATGGCATTTATTTTGTAGCCGACAAGTTCCGCGTCAAGGTCCCAGACGGACGTGTCGAAGTGCGCCACATAGTTGATGGCGTTGACACCTGAATCGGTCCTTCCGGCTCCTGTGACGGCGATTTCCTCTTTCAAGAGAGTGGACAGGGCATCCTGGATACACTCTTGGATGGATTTCGCGTTGTTCTGGACCTGCCATCCGCGGAAGTCGGAACCGTCATAGGAAAGGGTGATCTTATAGCGCATTTAACAGGGGGTAAACTCTTAACGCGAAAATATAAATAAAGAGATAAAATGGAAAGTGTAAACATCAAAGAATTGAACGACAGGATCCAGCGGGAGAGCGCTTTTGTCGACATGCTGTCCCTCGAGATGGGGAAGGTGATTGTCGGTCAGAAACGTCTCGTGGAGAACCTCCTGATCGGCCTCCTGGCCAACGGGCATATTCTTCTTGAAGGTGTTCCCGGACTGGCCAAGACATTGGCCATCAGCACATTGTCCCAGGCTATCGACGCCAGGTTCAGTCGAATTCAATTCACTCCCGACCTTCTTCCCGCCGACCTTGTCGGCACTATGATCTACTCCCAGAAGGACGAGAGGTTCGAGGTGCACAAGGGACCCGTCTTCGCCAACTTCGTCCTGGCGGACGAGATCAACCGTTCCCCGGCAAAGGTACAGTCGGCGCTTCTGGAGGCCATGCAGGAACGTCAGGTCACCATCGGTGACGAGACTTTCAAGCTCCCGGAGCCTTTCCTCGTGATGGCTACCCAGAACCCCATCGAGCAGGAAGGGACATACCCTCTCCCAGAGGCTCAGGTCGACCGTTTCATGCTTAAGGTGGTGGTCAGCTATCCCGCCAAGGAAGAGGAGAAACAGATCATCAGGATGAACAACAGCGGAGCGTTCCCCAAGGCGTCCCCTGTCGTTAAGCCTGAGGACATCGTCAGGGCCCGCGAGGTTGTCAGGGACGTTTACATGGACGAGAAGATCGAGAGATATATTGTTGACATCGTTTACGCTACCAGGACACCCGGGGATTATGGTCTGGGCAAGCTCAAGGACCTCATCTCGTTCGGCGGCTCCCCCCGCGCCAGCATCTCCCTGGCCATGGCCGCCAAAGCCTTCGCCTTCATAAGGAGAAGGGGATATGTGATCCCCGAGGATGTCAGGGCTGTCTGTGACGAGGTCCTGCGCCACCGTATCGGCCTCACTTACGAGGCCGAGGCCGAGAATGTCACCACAGAGCAGATCATCTCCGAGGTGATCAACGCCGTCCAGGTTCCTTAATAACCTATTCATTGAATGTCGTCAAACCCTTCAGCCAACGATCTCCTCAAAAAGGTGCGGAAGATTGAGATCCGCACCCGGGCCCTCTCCCACCAGATTTTCGCCGGAGAGTACCATAGCGCCTTCAAGGGTCGCGGTATGGCTTTCAGCGAGGTGCGGGAGTACCAGTACGGGGACGATCCACGTTCCATGGACTGGAACGTTACGGCCCGTCTCCGCGCCCCCTACGTCAAGGTTTACGAGGAGGAGAGGGAGATGACGGTGGTTCTTCTTATAGACATCAGCCGTTCCGGTCTCTTCGGCACAGTGGAAAGGACCAAGAGGGATCTTATCGCCGAGATAGCGGCCGTGCTGAGTTTCTCGGCGGTCATAAACAACGACAAGGTCGGAGCTCTTTTCTTCAGCGACAAGGTTGAGAAGTTCATCCCCCCTAAAAAAGGCAGAAGCCATCTGCTCCACTTAATCAGGGAGATCATCGAGCTTAAACCTGAGTCAGACGGGACCGACGTTGGCGAGGCCCTGCGCTATCTCACCAATGCCATCAAGAAGAAATGCGCCGCATTCGTGCTATCCGACATGCTCGACGTCACTCCGGACGGCGAGCCTCGTTACGAGGATGCCCTTAAAGTGGCGAAGGGAAGGCATGACATCTCGGTAATAAAGGTATATGACCCCCGCGAGAGGACCATCCCTTCCGTCGGTCTGGTACACGTTAAGGACTCCGAGACTGGAGAGTCCGCATGGGTTAACACTTCCAACCCGAAGGTCCGGGCTGAGTACGCCCGCTGGTTCGGGAAGGTGGACGAACGCGAGCGGAAACTGTTCAACCGCTACCAGATAGATTCTGTGGATATCGCCACCAACGATGACTATGTCAAAGGGCTTATGGCCTTTTTCGGGAGGAGATGATATGAGGAAGCTGTTGATAGTAACAATATTAACCTTCGCATCCTGGTCCTTCGCGGCCGGGCAGGGGAAAAATGTCCGTTCGGAGGACTCTTTCCTTGAGGCTCTTCAGAAACGTGACTCCGTCCTGATCGGGGACCAGTTCCGCTACGGTTTCCGTCTGAGGAAGCTCACCCCCGACGTCGCCGTCGCCCTGCCCGATTTCTCCAAGGGCTTCATGCCCGGGGACAGCGTCGAGGTAGTCAGCTCCTGGACCGCCGACACCCTGAAAGTCTATGGAGGCAAGAAGGCCCCCGAGTCCCGCGACATCGACTTCTCGGTGGTCATAACCTCTTTCGAGGAGGGGAGTTTCCACCTGCCTCCGCTCTCGGTGGTCAAGGAATATCCTAATGGCGACCGGGACACCATGGTTTTCGCGGGACGCGACCTGGAGGTGTTCACGATGCCGGTTGACACCGCCACATATGTGATCCATGACATAAAGGGGCAGATCAAATATCCTGTCACTCTCGCGGAGATACTACCGTACTTGCTGGCCGGGCTGTTCCTGATCCTGCTGGCTGTTCTGATCAGAGCTTTAGTCATCGCCCGAAGGGGGAAGGGCCCTTCCGGGTCCGTGTCCACCGATCCGCCATACATCGTGGCGCTTAGGGAGCTTGAGAAATACAGGAGCGACAAGTATTGGGCTCCCGAGAGACAGAAGGCTTTCTATTCGGGAGTCACTGACGCTTTAAGGAATTACATCGACTCCCGCTACGGCATCGACGCCCCGGAGATGACCACTGGCGAGTTGTTCGACAGCCTAGGCAAGACGGACGTCCCCGCCGACCTCTTCGTTGAGATGAGGAGGCTGTTCGACACGGCCGACCTCGTGAAGTTCGCCAAGGCGTTCGCCTCCGACGAGGATAACGCCAACGCGGTTCCGCTGGCGGTCCGTTTCGTGACATCGACATATCAGACCACGGAGCCGGAGAAGGCTCCTGAAAACGCGGGAGGGATCGAGTGATGTTTTTCGAATATCCCAAACTCCTCTGGCTCCTCGCGGTTCCTTTCCTGCTGGTCCTGCGTTATCTTTACATTGAGATAAGGGACCGCCGGCCACACCTGCGGGTCTCGAAGGCCACTCCATGGAAAGCAGGAGGGAAATCCATTCTGGGGGTATTCCGTCACGTTCCTTTCATCCTGCGGACCGCGGCCTTATGCCTGATTGTCGTCGCTATCGCCCGTCCCCGCTCCTCGACCAAGGTCGACAGGGTGGACACCGAGGGCATAGATATTATCCTGGCGATGGATGTCTCCACCAGTATGCTGGCCAGGGATTTCACCCCGGACAGGATAAGCGCCTCCAAGGATATCGCCATCGAGTTCATATCCCAGAGGCCCACTGACCGCATGGGAATAGTGGTTTTCGCCGGCGAGAGTTACACGCAGTGTCCCTTGACCACGGACAGGGCTACCCTTATCAATTTGATGAAGGACATTACCACCGACCTCATCGAGGACGGCACCGCTATCGGAAACGGTCTCGCCACCGCTGTGGCGAGGCTGAAGGACTCCGACGCTAAAAGCCGGGTGGTGATCCTCTTGACCGATGGAGTCAACAACAGCGGCGAGGTCGCGCCGGAGACCGCCGCCGACATCGCCAAAACCTACGGGGTCAGGGTTTACACTATAGGGGTCGGGGCTAATGGCGAGGCCCCCTATCCTGTGATGACCCCTTGGGGTGTCCAGGTCCAGAACATGAAGGTCGAGATTGACGAGAAGTTGCTTGAGAATATCGCTTCCCTTACCGGGGGACGGTATTTCAGGGCCACGGACAACACCAAGCTCTCGGAGATATATTCGGAGATAAACAAGATGGAGAAGGCCCGGGTGACCGTGGACAGTTTCCCGGTCTATAAGGAGCTGTTCGGGGGATACGCCCTCGCCGCCCTTGTATGCCTTCTTCTTGAGATGTTGGTCAAGATATTAGTGTTGAGGAAGTTGCCATGATTATATTCGCTCATCCGCAATATCTGCTTCTGCTTTTGCTGATCCCGTTCTTCTTCCTGGGCCTAGGCCTTTGGATGAGGGTGAGGCGCCGCCGTCTCCGTAAGTTGGGCGATGAGGGTCTTGTCAGGGAACTGATGCCCTCCTGGTCCCGCTCGAAGAGGTGGGTGAGGGCCGTCTTGTATTCATTGGCGTTCTTCTTCTTCGTGATCGGGCTCTCCCGTCCGCAGATAGGTGCAAAGCTCAAGGAATATAAGGTCAAAGGCGCCGAGATCATGGTGGCGCTGGACGTGTCCAACTCGATGCTCGCCCAGGACTATTCCCCGAACAGGCTGGAAAGGGCCAAATTGGCCATATCCAAAATCACGGACAAGCTTCAGGGGGACAGGATCGGCCTGATTATTTTCGCCGGAAGCTCTTTCGTGCAGCTGCCGATCACCTCGGACTACATCAGCGCCAAGATGTTCCTCGGAAATATATCGACAGAGTCCATCCCCGTTCAGGGTACTGCTATCGGCGAGGCCATCTCCACCGCCGTCAAGAGTTTCAGCGCCCAGAGTGAGAACAGCCGGGCTATCATAGTGATCACTGACGGGGAGAACCATGAGGACGACGCCGTCGCCGCGGCCACCCAGGCCGCCGAGTCCGGGGTGAAGGTTTACACGATCGGCGTGGGTTCTCCGGACGGCCAGCCTATCCCCATGGGGGGAGGCCTCCTGAAGGACAAGGAGGGGAATATCGTGGTGACGAGGCTCGACGAGGATACCCTCAAGGAGATTGCCCGCGCCGGAGGCGGGGCTTATGTCAGGGCCGGGAACGACGAGTTCGGCCTGAATCCTATCATCGATGACATCAAGAAGATGCGGGAGGAAGAGTTCAGCTCGATGGTTTTCGAGGAATATGACGAGCAGTTCATGTATTTTCTTGGGATCGCCCTCGCCCTGTTCGCCCTGGAAGGGGTAATAGGGGAGAGGCGTTCCCGCAGACGTTTGTTCGACAAGGGATGACAGTAAGATATAAACATATTCTCACCATCGCGTTATCGTCGCTGGTTTGTCTCTGCCTTCAGGCCCAGGTGGACCGCAGGGAGGTGCGCTCCGGCAACCGCCAGTTCGCCAAGGGGAACTGGCAGAACAGCGAGATAGACTACAGGAAGGCCCTCGTGAAGGATACCGCGTCGTTCGCGGGCGCCTACAACCTCGCCAATTCCCTGTACCGTCAGGACAATTTCGAGGAGGCGGGGAAGGCCCTTGACAAGTTGAAGGAGGTAGCGCCTGACAACGCCAACGCCGCTGACTATTACTATAATCTCGGCAACGTCGCTGTGAAGAGGAAGGACTGGCAGGCGGCGGTGGACGCCTACAAGCAGTCGCTTCTTCGCCGGCCGGATGACCTCGCCGCCAAGGAGAACTACGCCTACGCCAAGCTGATGCTCCAGAAGGATGGAGGAGGAGGCGGTGGCGACAACGACCAGAACCAGGACCAGAATCAGAATAACGAACAGGACCAGAACCAGGATCAAGATCAAAACCAAGATCAGAATCAGGATCAGGGTCAGGGTCAGAGCCAGCCTGAGCCGAGAATATCCCCTCAGCAGGCCCAGCAGATGCTGAACGCCATCCAGGCCCGTGAGAAGGAGACCCAGGA
>CADBRH010000013.1 GCA_902797035.1 uncultured Bacteroidia bacterium
AAAAATAAGGGTACAAATTTAGCATTTTTTTCTAAGAAAGAAATTATCTGCCAAGTATTTCTTATTTTTGCAGACGCATTGACTCCGTTTTTCCGGAATGAGAAAGAAGGCCCTTTACACCATACTCATATCGCTCGGATTGACCGCCGCTCTCGTTCAAGCCCCGGCGCAGGGCACGGTCGGCAGGCTGCTCGCCAAAGCCGACTCCGCGAGGTTGGAATATGACTTCGCGGCGGCCGCCGCTTACTGCCGGAAGGCCATTGAGACCGACTCTACAGCTGTCGGAGCGGTCGAGGAGCAACTCATGATGAGCGAGAACGGGCAATCCATGATGGACTTCTGCAGCCAGCCGGTTGTGGTGGCGAGACAGACATTCCCGATCAAAGACTTTTTCCTCTATTATCCCTTAAAGAACCACGCGTGGCGCAAGTCCCCCAACCAGCTAGACTCGCTGGGCGGAGGCGTTCTGTCGCAGGCGGTATATTTCCCGGAAGACGCCAGTGACATACTCTATTCCGCGGCTGACGAGGACGGGATCAGGAATATCTACAGGACCACATTGGCGGACTCCATCTGGACAGCCCCTACCCTGATCAACGAGCAGCTTACCAGCTCTTCCGACGAGATCTACCCCATGTTATCCCCAGACGGGGAATCTTTGTATTTCGCCTCCAAGGGCTTGTACGGCATGGGGGGTTACGACCTGTACGTGTCAAGCTGGAACAAGGAGGCCGGTGACTGGGACGTACCTGTCAATCTGGGGTTCCCATATTCTTCCCCTTACGACGATTTCCTTTTCATCAACACCGAGGACGGGCGTTACTCCATCTTCGCGTCGAACCGGGACTGCGGCAAGGACAGCGTGAGCATATATGTCCTTGAATTCGACAGCATGCCTGTCCGGAACGCTGTCAGGAATCCGAGAGACCTTAAAGCGCTGGCGGAGTTGAATCCGGCCAGGGATCCGTCAAGGATGGACAACGGTTCCGCCACCGGAGACAACGACTCGCCCGGAGAGGAGACCAGGCGCTACATGGACAAGATGAGGGAAGTCCGTCACCTGCGTGATTCCGTCTCGAGATTCAATCAGGGCATCGATGTCCTGCGTTCGGAATATATCACGGCCGCCGAAGACAAGAAAGCCGCTCTGGAGGAGGAGATACTCGGCAGGGAACTCGCTCTCCCCGAGCTCAATGTGGCGCTTCAGAAAGCTGTCAGGGAGTTGCAGGCCCTGGAGATGGAATTTCTCGCCAACGGAGTGATCCTGGATGTGGCGAGACTTCAGGAGAAGGCGGACAGGGATATAGTGGGAGCCTCTTCAGGCTACACTTTCACCCGGCAAAGCTACGGGCCAGATATCAATCTTACCATGATGAAGCCCGAGCGCGAATTCGACTATTCGTTCATGATTCTTCCGGAGGGTCGCTTCGCCGAGGATAACACGCTCCCGGAAGGTATTGTGTATCAGATACAATTGTTCACCCAGTCGAGAAAGGCCACGGTGGCCGACCTCAAGGGGCTCAGTCCTGTTTTCGAGAGAAAATCCGGTTCCAGGTATATCTGCTCGGCCGGTCTGTTCAGAACTTACGCCGACGCTCTCTCCAACCTCAACAAGGTCAAGAGACAAGGCTTCAGGACAGCGGAGATCAGAGCCTATCGCGACGGCGAGCCAGTCAGTGTCTCCACGGCCAGGAATCTAGAGAATGACAGGATGTACACCGTGGTCTTCTATCCAGCCAACGGCCAGTCGCTTCCGGAAGGGGCCATGGAACTTTTCAGGGAGACAGGAATGGATGTGGCGAAGAGCGTTGAGAACGGCTCCGTGGTGTTCAAGGCCGGACCGTTCCGCGACAAGGACGAGGCCGGGAAACTGATCACCGCCCTCAAGGCTCTTGGCGCCGGCGACTGCCAACTGTCCGAGGCGCGGTAACGGGTACTGGGATGAAGCCTCACAAAATCTTCATGTTTTTCATGGCGGTATTCGCCCTGATGTTCGCCTTATGGTTCATCTTCCCTTCGGAAGGAGTAGAGGTCGGAGGAGTGAGACTCCGGTTCCCGTCTTATGAGTCATCCCTTCAGGACCTGGCCGACAAGAAGGCCGCCATCGACCTGGACTCCCTTCTCCAGGCTGTCCAAAAGAGCTACGAGATGGTTCAGGAGCGGGGCGACACCCTGGATTTCTTCAAGGAATATATCACATCGAACCCCAACAGGATCCATCTTCCCGGCGATGACTACACATTCTTCGACCCGCTGTTCGCGGAGTTCGATTCAGCGGCGGCCGCGGGACGGGTGACAAGAGTCGTTCACTATGGGGACTCCCAGCTGGAGATGGACAGGATCTCCTCCGAAATGCGCCAGAGGCTCCAGGAGCGATTCGGCGGCTCGGGCCCGGGAATGGTCCCGGCGCTTAAGCCGATGTCATCAGTCTCTGTGACTCAGAACGCCACAGGAAGCCTGGCGAGATACGCTCTCGTCTCAGACACTCTCTCCAAATGGTCTCCTACCCACCGCTACGGTCCCCTCACTCGTTACGCCATCCTCTCCGGTGACGCCAGATTCAATTTCAAGAGAGCGGATAACCGCTACGCTCTGGAAAATGTCAGGAACATCTCGAGGGTCTCGGTCCTTCTCGGGCATAACGCCCCAGGATTGAGCCTGAGCCTTAAATGTGACACCCTCGAGACCCTCAGGACCATAATCGACACCGCCCGGAACGATGTTACCCTGGTGACATGGGAACTTCCCGTCAATGTCGGGAGGGGGACGATCTCATTCTCAGGTGAAGCCGAGATCTACGGGATCGCCCTTGACGGCGAACCCGGTGTCGCGGTGGACAACGTGGCGATGCGCGGATGCTCCGGGAATATATTCACATCCATAGACTCCACCGTGATGAAGGAGTCGTTCGACAAGACCGGAACCCGTCTTATAATACTCCAGTTCGGCGGCAACGCTATGCCGGGAATCGGTTCAAGGAAAGCCATTTCCATCTATCTTGACAAGATGGTGAAACAGTTCGGGTATTTCCGGAAAGTGGCCCCAGGGGCCAAACTCCTGTTTGTCGGCCCGGCCGACATGAGCAAGAGCGTGAACGGGAGTCTTGTGACGTGGCCCCTGCTGCCAGACCTCAACGACTCGCTGAAGACAAGGTGCCTCGCCGAAGGGGTCGCCTACTGGGACACTTTCAACATGATGGGAGGGGCCGGATCGATGAAAGAGTGGGTCAAACACAGCCCTCCTCTCGCCGGGCCGGACCATATCCACTTCACCACACGCGGGGCGGCGGAGGTTGGAAACGCCCTCGCGAGATCCCTGCTCGTCTATGACGACTTCCGCAGGCTTCGCTCAACCCTCCCCGAGGAGGCGGTCAGGGAATATATCTCAAAAAAAGACACGACCGCGCGATGAGGATCAAAAGAGCATATTCATTGGCATTGGCGATGGCGCTCGTCCCGGTTATCTCCGCGCAGACGGTCCGGAGGGAAGTCCCTGATCTCGACTTCGCCAGATTTGACCGCGACAGGATAGTTTTCCTCGGGGACAGTTCCGCCTTCGGGAAAGCCTTCACGAGGATGGACGCGGCTCTGTCCGGCTCCGGAGATTTCAGGATATTGCACATCGGGGGCTCACACGCTCAAGCCGGCACCTTTACCAGACGGCTCCGGAACAACCTCCTCTCCCTCCGTGAGGGATTGGACGGCGGACGCGGGATGGTATTCCCTTTCACCGCCGCCAAGACTAACACCCCCAGCAGTTACCGCTCAAGATATGAGGGGGTGTGGACACCCGTCAAGAACACCACAAGGGCTTTGTCTTTAAGGCTCGGACTTACCGGGATGGCCGTCACGACCTCGGACTCTACCGCTTATGTCAGGATAGTCCTGAAAGCCAGGAACGCCACGGCGGAAGATCCGGATTTCTATTTCGACAAAGTGGATGTGCTTGGTTATCCGATTGAGGGCGAACGGTTTCCTGTGGTGGTGTTAGACTCAGGCGACATTTTGAAAGGGACACGGTTAGAGGAGGCTTCCCTCTGGTCGTTCGCCCTTCCGGCGCCCCAAGACTCGGTCACGGTGGCCGTGGCCGGCTCCGGTGGGGAACTCGCCTTGACAGGAATATACCTTGACAAGCCCTCCCCCGGAATCTCAGTCACTGAGATTGGGGTCAACGGCGCGGCCGTGCCTTCGTACCTTCGTTGCGAGGATCTGGAGAGGGATCTGAGGATAGTGAATCCTGATCTGGTGATATTCGCCATAGGAATCAATGACGCTTCCGGAAAGAATTTCTCAAAAGAGGATTTCATCGCCAAGTACAAGTCGCTGGTGGCGAGGGTCCGGTCGGTCAATCCCGACTGCGCCCTGCTGTTCGTCACCAACAACGACAGCTACAAAAGGGTACGTCGAAGGGTATATGCCGTCAACCGGAACGGGCTCGCCGCGGAGGAGGCCTTCCTCAAACTCGCGGAAGACTGCGGGGGCGGAGTGTGGGACCTGTTCGACATAATGGGGGGCCTTGAGTCCATGAGAAAATGGGAAGAGGCCGGTCTGGCCAAACGGGACAAGATCCATTTCACGGAAGAAGGCTATTCCCTTTTGGGGGATTTGCTATACAACGCCCTGATGGCCAAATACATAGAGCATCTTAGAAGAAGAACATGGCCGGATTGAGAGAGGTTACGCTGCAGTTTCTGAGGGACCTGTTCGCCTTCGACCAGGCCCATCCCCTGCTGTTCACCCAGTTCTATTTCTGGGCCTTCTTCGCCATAGTCCTGGCCTTCCTGAGTTTCTTCAGGAACAAGATCCTGCTCAGGAACGCCTTCCTCTTCTTCGTCAGCCTGTTCTTCTATTACAAGACCAGCGGCCTGTTCCTTATGCTGCTGGGCTTCGTGATAGTTTACAACTATTCAGTCGGCAGACTTCTTCCCCACATCGGGAAACAGTTCTGGCGCAAGGCTTTGGTAGTGACAAGCGTGGTGGTCGACCTGTCGCTGCTCTGCTACTACAAGTACGCTTATTTCATCACGGACGTGGTGAACAACCTGTTCGGCACCGCTTTCGAGGTCAGGGACTGGATAGCCACATTAGGCAACTCGATAGCGGGGTCACAGGCCTTCAGCGTGGACTCGATATTCCTCCCTGTCGGGATCTCGTTCTTCATATTCCAGGCGATAAGTTACGTGGTAGATGTCTCAAGGGGGCTCAAGCCGGTCAAGAACTTCCTGGACTTCGGCTTCTACCTCAGTTTCTTCCCCCAGCTCGTCGCCGGCCCCATCGTCAGGGCGAAGGAGTTCATCCCGCAGCTCCGCAAGCCGTTCTTCCTCGCCAGGAAACAATTCGGAATCGCCGTGTTCTGGATTCTAAACGGTCTCGCCAAAAAACTGATACTCAGCGATTACCTCGCCGTGAACTTCTGTGACCGGGTATTCGAGAATCCCCTCCTTTACACCGGCTTCGAGAATCTGACCGCCCTGTTCGGCTATTCATTGCAGGTTTACGCGGACTTCTCCGGCTACACGGACATCGCCACCGGAGTCGCCATGCTGATGGGATTCTACCTACCCAAGAACTTCAACTCCCCCTACAAGGCGAGGAACGCCGGGGAGTTCTGGAGAAGATGGCACATCTCTCTCTCAAGGTGGCTTAAGGACTATCTGTACATTCCTCTAGGAGGTAACCGCAAAGGGACTTTCGGCTCATACGCCATCATCCTTGGAATAGCCTTCCTCGCCTCCGCGCTGGCCGGAAGCTGGTGGGTGTTCGGAAGTGTACTGCTCATTACAGCTGTGATCGCCTTGCTGATCCTCTTCAAGAAAGACTGGCGCAAAGAGCTCATCTCGGACATCAACAGGATGGACACCATGCTGCTCGGAGGCCTCTGGCATGGAGCGAGCTGGAATTTCATGATTTGGGGCGGCCTGAACGGCCTCGGGATGCTGATCTACCGTTTCTGGAACAGCTGTAACGCCTATTTCAAAGTGCTGGTGATAGGCCTGGCGGTGGTCGTTTTAGGGGCTCTGAAGCATTTCTTCGGGGCGCCGGTCTTCAACTTGTTCTTCTGGTGGACGTTAATCATTCTCATGGGGGCTATTGTCGGAATGCTGTTCCACAAATGCAGTAAAGGGAAGGTCCTGAACTGGATCAGCGGGGCCTGGGCGGTGCTGATGACTTTCATATTCATCACTTTCACCCGCCTCTTCTTCAGGAGCGGCTCCAACCTCGACCCGGCCGAGGCCAACGAGAAAGCCTGGAGCACGGCCAAGAACATGGTCGGCCAGATCGGCGGAGAATGGGACTGGTCCCTGGTCCCCCAAATGGCCTGGCAGCACAGGAGCGTTATTCTCGTGTTCTTGATAGGGATGCTGATCCACTGGCTCCCCGATAACTTCAAGCGCCGCTACCGGATCTGGTTCGCCAAGTTGCCCCTGCCTCTCATGATCCTGGCCTGCGTGGCCGCCATTTTCGTCATCTGCCAGTTCATTACAGCCGACCTCCAGAGCTTCATATACTTCCAGTTCTAAAGTTCTCTTTTCGACATGTTTTTCGTATATTGCGAATCTATGGCCAGAAATATGAGAACATTTTTTATATCATTTTTAGCGGCGCTGTCTTTAGTCCTTTACGTGACTCCTGCCGCCGCCCAAGGAAATGTGTCCGGGAAGCCGGAGAATTTCATCGACTTCAAGGCGGTTCAGCCTGACGGCAAGACCTTGAGCCTGTCCGATTTCGCCGGAAAAGGAAAATACCTGCTTGTGGATTTCTGGGCCTCATGGTGCGGCCCCTGCAGGGAGGAGATTCCCCGACTCAAAGACATTTATTACCAATATAAGGACAAAGGTCTCGACATCGTCGGGGTGCCTTGCCACGACAAGGTGAAGGACACTCTCGAGGCGGTCGAGGAGTTCAAGGTGCCGTGGACGCAGATCCTGAACGCTCCGGGAAACGTTCCTGTAAAATACGGTTTCAGCTATATCCCTTACATCATTCTCATAGGCCCTGACGGGACCATCCTGGAGAAAGACCTTCGAGGGGATGACCTTTGGACGGCTGTCAAGAAATATATCAAATAAACGAGAAGAATATGAAAAGAAGGGCTTTTATCAAGAATTCCGCCATGCTGGTGGCGGCCGCGGGCGCCGGAAACGCTTTGAAGGCCACGGAAAGGCTTTCCTCAAAAGTGAACCACGAGTCCGTTTCGGGGAGAGACAACGAAGGAAAGCTGATCATCTCGGCCCCGATGCTCCAGAATTACGCAGAGACATCGGTAGGGGTGGCATTCGCCGTGAGCGACCTGGCCAATGGCTATGTGCTGGTAGGGGAGAAGCCGGATCTGAGCGACGCGAGGAAGATAAAATGCGGAGGATATCGCCTGACCGAACTTAGCGACAAGGTGAGCCAGATAAGAGTGACCGGCCTTAAACCTTCCACAAAATATTACTATAAGATAGGCGCCGACAGGATCCATTACGGCGGCGGATATGACATGAAAATCCTCGGCAATGAGGAGGATCCGGTGACCTACAGCTTCACCACGGCGGGCAAAGACAGCCCCGCCCACTTCTGCGTGATTAACGACACCCACGCCAAATGGGCCACGTTTGACAAGACTATCGCTAAGGTCGGCTCCCTCGCCCCTTCCTGCGTGATTTGGAACGGGGATGCCTCCAATACCCAAGAAACAATTGAGAGTCAGATTGATATATTCCTCACACCCCCCATCGTGGCCAAAGATTACGCCTCAAGGACCCCATATCTTTTCAGTCCGGGGAACCACGACTCGAGAGGTATGGCCAACCGCCATCTCGAGAAGGTCTGGATGTTCCGCCAGCCCGAGGAGAGGGCGCCCAGGGATTGGGATCTCGGCAGGAATTTCGCCGTGAGGATGGGTGACGTCGCGTTGATCGGCCTTGACACCGCCGAGGACAAAATGGACACTAATCCGATATTCGCCGGTCTGTTCAACAGCGAGGCTTACCGTAAGGCGCAGGTTGACTGGCTGCGAGACGTCCTGAAGCGCAAGGAGATCGCCAAGGCTCCTTATCTGGTGGCTTTCTGCCATATTCCTTTATTCGACTCGGACCCGACCGCTAATCCGGGCGACATCGCCCCGGCCGACAAGGATCCCCGGTACAAGCACGATTTCGCGATCTGGCAGCGCACATGTTCCCGTCTCTGGACTCCGCTTCTCGAGAAAGCTCGTTGCCAGCTGATCATAACCGCCCACCAGCACACTTACCGTCACGACGCTCCCGAGGCCGGCAGAAGCTGGACCCAGCTTGTCGGAGGCGGCCCGGATATGCATGAAAGGAATTTCCCCACGGTGATCGAGGGAAAAGTCGAGGGCGGAAGACTTAACATCACCGTCCACAATGTCATGACCGGACAGGTACAGGAGACCCTGTCGTTCAAACCAAGATAATAAGAAGCGAGCCATATGAAACGATTCCTTTTGACCCTTACCGCCGCCCTCGCCCTTTGCTCGTGCGAGGTCAGGCACCTTGTGACAGACAGCGCCTATCGCCACCGGATGGAACAGGACCTTGAAGCCCGCCTGAACGGGGACGGTAATCTCAAGGAGTTCTATAAAGTCGATGACCTTATCATCACCACCGAGGAGAAAGAGGCGTTGGAATTCCTTTACGCTTACATGCCCCTCGGGGATTTCACGGACTACACGACTGAGTTCTACCTGTCGAACGTCCAGTCCTCTCTCGCCACCCGCGACGAGATGGGTTGGAACGTGCCGGAGAGGGAATTCAGGCATTTCGTTCTGCCGATCAGGGTGAATAACGAGGATCTCGACTCATCCAGGGTGGTTTTCGCCAGGGAGATAAAACCGAGGCTTGAAGGCCTCTCGATGAAGGACGCCATACTTGAGGTCAACCACTGGTGCCACGAGAAACTCACCTACAAACCATCCGACGCCAGGACCCTCTCTCCCTTGTCAAGCGCCAGAAGCTCGTTGGGCCGTTGCGGGGAGGAGTCCACTTTCACCGTCGCGGCGCTTCGCTCGGTGGGTATCCCGGCGAGACAGGTCTATACCCCGCGCTGGGCGCACTCCGACGACAATCACGCATGGGTGGAGGCATGGGCTGACGGCACCTGGTATTTCATGGGCGCCTGCGAGCCGGAGGCTGTCCTCAACCTCGGTTGGTTCAACACTCCCGCCAGCAGGGGCTTGTTAATGCACACCCGTGTGTTCGGGCGCTACGACGGTCCGGAGGAGAAAGTGATGGAAGGCTCCAACTTCACGGAAATCAACCTGATAGACAACTACGCCAAGACCGCCAGGGTCGATTTCAAGGTGGTGGACGAGGACGGCTCTCCCGTAGACAGCGCCCTCGTTGATTTCGAGATCTACAACTATGCGGAGTTCTATCCGGCCCTCGCCAAATACACCGGCAAGGACGGCGGGACTTTCCTGACCGCGGGCATGGGCGACATGCTGGCGTGGGCGTCCAAAGACGGGAAGTACGGCTATTCAAAGGTTTCCTTCGGCAAGGATTCCCTCGTCACGATCGTGATCACCGGGAAGCATCCGGACGAGTCCGTCAGTATGATGATCGTCCCTCCGGAGGGTGGAGCGATTATTCCCGAAGTGACTCCCGAGCTGCAAGAGGCCAACGCTGTCCGCACCGCCCGGGAGGACTCGATCCGCAAGGCTTACATGGCCACTTTCGCGAAAAACGACGGCACCCCTAAAGGCAAATTCCTCGCCTTGGCCGCCGGCAACCACAAAGTGATTGGGGGATTCCTGCGTGACCATCAGGATCAGAGGGCGCTCGACCTGCTCGCCTCCTTGTCCGACAAGGACATGATTGATGTGACAAGGGAGATTCTCGAGGACAGTTATCAGGACACCGACGCCATCCTTTGCCCGAGGGTGGCCAATGAGTTCCTTTCGCCCTACAAAGGATTCTTCAAGAGCGCCCTTTCGGAAGAGGAGAGAGAGACCTTGTCCGACCCTGCCACACTCATCAAATGGGTAAAGGACAACATAACCCTTGTGAACGACACCAAGGCGTGGAGGATAACCATGTCCCCGATAGGAGTGTTCAGGTCACGTCTGGCCGATCCTCGCTCCAGGGAGATATTCTTTGTCTCACTCGCCAGGACCCTAGGGATCGACGCCAGGAAGGATCCGGTGACGGGAAAGGTGCAATATAATTCGGATGGTTGGATCGATGTGGACTTCGAGTCGGCGAAGGAGGCTGTGGCTCCCGTCGGTACCGTTGTCCTGAGATACTCCCCCACCCCTAAACTGGCCAATCCGGGTTATTACAGCAATTTCACTATCAGCAAGATAGAGGACGGGAGGACCAAACTGCTGGCCTTCGACGAGGGACAAGTCGACATGGGAGGAGGAGTCAGCTGGGAGAACGTCTTCAAGAAGGGGACCCCCATCGATGTCGGGGATTATATCCTCGTGAGCGGCAACCGCCTATCTGACGGCAGCGTGCCGGTGACACTCAAGAAGTTCTCTGTCAAGGAAGGTGAGACCACCGCGGTGGATCTCGTCATTGAGATCCCGGATGACAAACTCAGCGTTATCGGCGAGTTCGATTCCGAGACAAGATATTGGAAAGAGGCCGGAAGCGACCCTGTGTCAGTCTTGTCCTCCACCGGAAGAGGAGTCTATGTGATCGGGTTTCTAACACCACGCCATGAGCCCTCGGTACACGCCGTCAATGACCTGATCTCCGCCAAGGAAGGCCTTGAGAAATGGGGCCGCCCGATCATGCTGCTGACAAGCGAGGACGGGTTGGAGTGGCTTAAGGAATATTCAGACCGTCTTCCGGCGAACGTCCAGTACGGCATAGCCCCGAAGAACTTGCTGGAAGGCTCCATGCCGAGAGTAATGATCGCCGACACCTTCAACCGGGTCTTCTTCCAGACAGAAGGCTACACCATAGGCCTTGGAGACCAGATTCTCGGAGCCGTCGCGAAACTGTGATCAGAGTTAAACTGTTATCGCTGGCGGGAAGCGCCGCCGTCGCCGCCGCCTGCGCGGGGGAGAAGCCGAAAGACTCTCCCCCGAACATCGTGTTCATCCTGGCCGACGACCTTGGCTGGGGGGATCTCTCCTGTTACGGCCAGGAACGTTTCCAGACCCCGAACATAGACGCTTTGGCTGAGAACGGGTTTCGTTTCACACAATGCTATTCCGGAACCACTGTCAGCGCCCCCTCGCGCTCATGCCTTATCACAGGCACACATAGCGGTCACACGGCCGTCAGGGGCAATGTCGAGCTTCCCCCCGAAGGACAATTCCCTCTTCCGGAAGGCTCCGAGACCATATTCAAGGATCTCAAAACGGCCGGGTACACGACCGGGGCTTTCGGTAAATGGGGACTCGGAGGTATCGGCTCCACCGGAGACCCGACAAGACAGGGAATCGACAGGTTTTTCGGGTTCAACTGCCAGCTGCTCGCCCATAGCTATTACCCTGACCATCTGTGGGACAACAACTTCCGGGTGGAGCTTGAGGACAACAGGGATGACATTCCCTACGGGGAAGGAACGTATGCCCCGGACCTGATCCATGAGAAAGCCCTCGAGTTCCTTGACGACAGGGCCACGGACGGAAAGCCTTTTTTCCTCTGGTATCCCACGACCATCCCCCACGCCGAGCTGATAGCCCCCGAAGACAGCGTTATCCAAAGATTCCGGGGATCTTTCCCGGAGGAGCCTTACAAGGGCATCGATGACGGCCCGTACTTCCGCAAAGGCGGGTACGTGTCTCAGGAATATCCCCACGCCACATTCGCCGCCATGGTCACAAGGCTTGACGGCTATGTCGGACAAATCGTGGCGAGGCTAAAGGAACTTAGCCTGAAAGAGAACACCGTGATTATTTTCGCGAGCGACAACGGTCCTCACAAGGAAGGCGGACACGACCCTGATTTCTTCGACAGCAACGGCCCTTGGAGAGGCTACAAAAGGGATGTCTATGAGGGCGGGATCCGAGTCCCGCTGATTGTCTCGTGGCCTGGACATATCGCCATGGGAGTGGAGACAGACTTCCTCTGCTCCTTCTGGGACATGATGCCTACCCTTCGCGACTTGACCGGGTCGGCCCCTTCCGGGGATATGGACGGGGTGAGTCTCCTGCCTCTTCTCAAAGGAAAGAAGGGACAGAAGGAACATGATTACATCTATTTCGAATTCCAGGAGGCGGGAGGACGTCAGGCGGTCAGGCAGGGACCTTGGAAACTTGTCAGGCTGAACGTCTCCGGCGGGAACCCCACGGACGAGCTTTACAATCTCGCCGACGACCCGGGCGAGACCACCGACCTAGCCGCCTCTATGCCGGAAAAGGTTGAATCTCTCCGACGGATCATGGTAGAGGCCCATGTCCCCAACCCCGACTTCCCGCTTCTGCCGGAAGAGTGGGGCGAAAGGCTATAAATCTTTCCTCTCGTAAACCTTGATCCAATCTATACGGAGCTCGGTGGGGAGCTGACCGGGGTCAGAGACTGGTCCCACCCAGGCGCCTTCGATCTGGTTGGAGAGAATGAAATAGAAAGGATACTCGGACCAGGGGAACTGTAACTCTTTGCCTTCCACCCTCGGATAGGTCAACGTCTTGACACCGTTCGTGAAAAGGCAGAGGCTGTCCTGATAGATCTCCGCACCATAGATGTTCCAGTCATTGTAATTGATGGGAGCGGTGTTCGAGTGTGGAGGATTGTCCGCGTCAACGTTAAGGGTGTATCTTGAGTGGACGGTCTGGTAAACCAAGGTGTCTTGGTTCAGGTGCTCCATAATGTCAACCTCGGCGTAGTCCCCATCCGCGATCTTCCCGTCAGGCATAAGCCAAAGGGCCGGCCAAAACCCGTTGACATTGTTGAATTTAGCCTTGATCTCGAACTTCGCCAGCCGGAAAGACTTCTTCCCGACACTCTTGACCCCTCCGGTGACGAAAGCGGTGGTGTCCTCCGATGTGCCGTCATTCACCTTCCCGAGGAGCACAAGCTGACCGTCCTCGATGAAAGCAAGATCCTCCCGCAGGGACATCATGTCGTTCCAGTCGCTCGGGCCTTTAGCGACCCTGGTCCAGCTTTCGGGATCAATCTCATTTCCATTGAAGTCCTCCGTCCACACAAGTTTCCAGCCGTCGCTTTTGTCCGCGCAGGATACCGCGGCCATCAAAGCGATCAAAGAGATAAATAGTTTTCTCATAATATATTAATAATCATTTGTTTCAAATAGCGAATTCGGCTGAGCCTCCCTCGGGGAGGATGACCTTTTTCGCCACAGGTTTAGCCCTTCCGGAGAGGCTCAACGAGTTCAGCTCGACCGATCCTTTGAGAACCTCAAGCCTGACCGACGAGTCGCCGACCTCACAAATCCCGAAAGCGTATCCGTTGCTCCAGAAATACCTTCCGGGAGCGGAGGTGAAACTCATGGTCTTGTCCACTCCCGAATAATGGAAACCGCTGAGAGCCAGCACCGCGGCCCAGCTCGCCATCGAGCGGGCGTAATGGTAGCCGCACTCCGGCTCGTTGAACGGTGAGCGCCTGGCGCCATCGAAACGTTCCCTGATGGCACCGATGCATTTCAGGCCGTTCTCAGTCTGTCCCTCGTAGAGCATACCGACAGCGGCGGCATACTCAAAGCCGGTCATGCACTCCCCGAAATACGGGAACGGGACCTCAAGCCTCCCGTGAGGCCAGGACGCCATCAGCAAGGCGCTCTCATCGCCCAGCGCGAAGGAGCGCATATTGTTGAACTTCCGGCCGATACCCTCGACATAATTGTATCTCATGACGTTCTCCAGGGTGGTCTTGATGTGGTTCTCGTCGCCGAGGTAACCAAGGCCGCAGATGTGAGCCATGTACTGCCCGACGAGCTGGTCCACAAGGCAACCGCGGCCGAGCTGATAATCGGGAATCCTGACCTCCGGGTCATTCATGTCGAGAAACTCGAAGGTCTCCGGGTCAGTGATCTTATGCTCGTAATATTCACCGTTAAAGAGGTTGGCGTCTGTCCAGGCGCTGCCTTTGGCGAACAAGTCACGGCATTTCCCCGCCAACTCCTTGTCTTTCATCGCCAGAGCCATCTTCTCTCCCGCCTTCAGGGCACCCAAGTACCAGAACTGCATCTGCGGGTTGGGGCCGAAGTAGTTGACATCCATCGTGTTATGCTGCGATCCTTCCATCACCCCGTCCTGGTTGCCGTCCCAGCCTTTCTCGACCCAGGCGTAGGATAAGGCCTTCTTGATCTTGGGCCAACGGGAGGTAAGGAACTCCATGTCGCCGCTGAGCTGCCAGTCCCGATATACCTTCATGACGCAACCCATTTGGCCATCCGCGGCGGCCGAGTGCCCGTCGGCGGCCTTGGACAAAGGAAGGGAGGCGCGGAAGTTCATGCAGCCGTCATCGTCCCTTGTGGCGTAGGTGAACTCAACGTCCCTCATCGACTTGGCCAGCTCGCCGAAAAGGAAGGGGGTTGCCACCTCGTAGTTCCAGACATGGGTACAGGAACCGTGGCAGGACCCGGCGCTGTCTCCTACACCCTCCCAGCCCATCAGATGGCCGTCGGGCAGCCGGAACACAGTCTGCGAGCGTAGGACCGACAGGTTGTAGAGGGCAGCCTCCTTGACCACGGCCGGATAGGAGCTGGAGTTGAGCGCGTTCACGAACAGAAGTGTCTCTTTCTCAAGGGCCGGGATTCTGGGGATTATCTTCTCCGCCGCAATCCAGGCGTCGTCATATTCTTTGCAATAATAATTGCCCTCGATCCCGCTGGACCAGCCCCTGCGATTGGGGAAACTCCAGGTGAGGAAGAAAGTGAATACCTCGGTCGCTGCCGGGGGGATGGTTTTCTTGATGGCGAGTGAGGCCATCGGGTCGGCCTCGCCGGAAGGGCTCCTCTCGGACAACTCACCGTCGGCGCTGAAGTCGTCCCAGAAGTTCAGGAGGGCCTGGTTCCAGTCGTTCCTCTTGGAAGAGGTCCGGTAGCTCACGCCTTCCCTGGAGGCAGTCGTGAGTGCCATGGTTCCCCAGGCCTGATGGTCTTTCGGGACACCTTTTGAGTAGAAGTAAATCCCCTTCAGACCGGTGGCGGAACGATATTCATTGACGTTGTCTTTAGCCGCGCCACCTTGGCTGTCGCGGCCGATGAAGTTGCGGATCGAGCCGCTCACGGAGACCTCAAGAGGGCCCTCGGAGATGTTCTCGACCTCGTAGGACAGAACGGCGACAGGCAGCCCGCTCTTGTCTGCGTCGGTCGGCACCAGAGGGTTGAATCCCTTGATCCTGACCTTGACCGGCAGGGCCTTGTCGGAAAGGTTCACCTGGCCGAACGGATAAGCGGCGTCGAAAGAGGCCTCATGGAAACGCGGAAGACCGAAATTATCGACAGGCTCTCCGAAGGCGTGGTTATATTCATTGGGATAGAGGGGCCCGGCGAGCATGGTGGTCGAGCTGTTCCCCTTGGTGTCTCTCGTGAATATGGCGAAGAACGGGGCGTTCCTCCTTGATGTCCCGGTGTTGAACCCCTTGGCCGGAACGTTCATTATCTCCCAGTCCCTGAGTTCCCCCCGGCCTCCGAGAGAGACGGTTCCTGTGCCGATACCGCCCAAGGGAAGGGCTATCTCCTGAAGATGGGCGGAGTCATAGTGAGTCATCACCGGCCAGTCGGACGGGACCCATTCCTGGGCAAGAAGGGACAAGGGGGCGAGCAGAGCCGCCAAAAACCAGACTTTTCTCATAATCACGCGGTTTTCTCAACAGTAAACAAATATAAGAAAAATATGCCGCCCGGCTTGGGCGGCATATTCAAAACCTTGCGAGAGATTCTTAGTCCTCGTCCTGCTCCTGGGCTGCGTAGTCAGCGAGAAGCTTGGTCTGGACATCAGCGGGAACCTGCTGATACTCAGCGAACTTCATCGTGAATGTCGCGGCGCCTCCAGTGAGGGAGCTGAGAGTGGTCGAATACCTGTAAAGCTCGGCGAGCGGAACGCGGGCGTGGAGGATGGTGAATCCCTTGTCCATGTCCTGGTTCATGATCATTCCGCGGCGGCCGTTCAAGTCGGACATGCAAGGACCGACATACTCGTTGGGAGTAAGGATGTCCACATTGTAGATAGGCTCGAGGATCTTCGGGCCGGCGTTGCGGAAGGCCTCCTTGAAGGCGTTGCGGCCGGCGATGATGAAGGCGATTTCCTTGGAGTCAACCGGGTGCATCTTACCGTCATAGACATAGACCCTGATGTCACGGGCATAGGAACCTGTGAGAGGGCCCTCGGTCATCTTGTCGTTGATACCCTTAAGGATGGCGGGCATGAATCCGAGATCGATGGCGCCACCGACGACGCAGTTGATGAACTCGAGCTTGCCGCCCCACTCCAGGTCGTAAGTCTCCTGGGACTTGATGTTGAGGATGGTCTCCTTGCCTCCGATCATGAACTTGTTGCCGGCAGGCTCACCCTCGACGTAAGGGCAGACAAGGAGATGGACCTCACCGAACTGACCGGCACCACCGGACTGCTTCTTGTGACGGTACTGGGCGGTAGCGACCTTGG
>CADBRH010000014.1 GCA_902797035.1 uncultured Bacteroidia bacterium
GAGCTCCCCGAGTTATACTATCTCCTGAAGAGGTTTCAGGACATCAAGGAATACAACAAAATCGTCGCCTCTTACAGCGACGGTATCTTGTCGCTCGTCATAGCCCAAGGCGATAATCTCCTGCTGGCCAACACCTTCCAGGCGGCGGACTTCACCACGGCTGAGTATTTCCTGTTCATGTCCGTCAGGAAGCTCCAGCTCAATCCCGAGGTCTCGGCGGTCCACTTCATGACCCCTCTCTCGGACGAGGAGGAGATGTCTCTCTACCGTTACTTCAAGTCTGTCGAGAAGCCATGAGGATCATCGGCGGACGCCTGAAGGGGAAGTCGATAAATCCCCCGACAGGCTACAAGGCCCGTCCCACCACGGATTTCGCGCGGGAAGGGCTCTTCAATATCCTTAACAACGAATATGAGTTCGAGGACCTGAAGGTTCTCGACTTGTTCGGCGGCACCGGCGCCGTGGCCTTCGAGTTCGCCTCGAGGGGCGCGGCGATAGTGTACTCGGTGGAGATGGCCAGGGAGAACGCCTCGTTCATCAAGACAGAGTCGAAAAGGCTGGGGCTGGACAACGTCGTCATGGTCAGGGACAACGTATTCGACTTCATCCCTATCTGCCGGGAGAAGTTCGACTTAATATTCGCCGACCCGCCCTACGCCCTGGAGGGCCTCGAGACCCTGCCTGACAAGATCTTCGAGCGGGACTTGCTCCACCCCGGATGCTACTTCATCCTCGAGCACGGTGACGAGCACTCCTTCACCTCTCACCCCAGATTCAAAAAGGAGAAACGCTACGGCCGAGTGCATTTCTCCTTCTTCGAATAAGAGTATTTAGCGAAATAACCTACTTGTTGACGAACATCACCGCCTCGGCGATGGAATTCAGTTTGGTGTCCACGCTGTCGGCGCGGCTGGCGAGGACGCAAGGGGCGGTCGTTCCGACCAGCATCCCGGCCTGGCGGACGCCATTGGCGAGCTTCGAGTTCGTCTTCCAGAACACATTGGCTGACTCTATGTTGGGGAACTGGAGGCAGTCGGCGTCGCCGGCCACGGGGCTGACGAGCTTCTTGATCTCCACCGACTCCTTGTCGATAGCCACATCCAGGGCCAGAGGGCCGTCGCCCACGCAACCCTTGATCTGGCCGCGGTCGCACATCTTCGCGAGCTGGGCGGCCTCGACGCAAGCGGGCATCGAGTCGAGCATCTGCTCGGAAGCCGCGATAAAGGCCACTTTCGGCTTGTCGATGCCGAACGATTTAGCGACACCCACGAGATAACCGGCGATCTTCACCTTCTGGCGGAAGTCAGGAAGAGGAATCACGGCCATGTCGGAAAGGAACATGAGCTTGTGATAGTTCGGGTTCTCGATGATCCCGACGTGGCTCAGGACTCCCTTAGGGGGGAGAAGGCCCGTCTCCTTATTCAGGATGGCGCGCAGGAACTTGTCAGTCGAGCAAAGCCCCTTCATCAGGACATCGCCGTCGCCGTCGTGAACCATCTGAACGGCTTTGGCGACAGCCTTAAGCTCGACGGGCTCGTTGACGACATCGAACATCTCCACGTCGATCCCGAGCTTCCCGCAGGTCTCAGCGATCATGTTCTTGTCTCCCACTAGGGTGACCTTGACGAATCCCATCTCGGAAGCCTTGGCGCAGGCCTCGATCGTGTGCTCATCCACGGCCCAGGCCGCGACCATCTTTTTGCGGATGCCCTTCTCTTTGAGCACCGCGAAAACATCAGCGAATGTTGTGATCATTTTCTATGTGGTTATTTGATTATTCCTCAACGCTTTGCACAAGGCGCATGGTGTCCCTCGCGATGACCAGCTCCTCGTCGGTCGTGACGAGGGCGGCCTTCACCTTGGACTCCGGCAGAGTGATCACGGTATCGACTCCCCAGGCCGTGTTGGCCTCGTAATCGAACTGAAGACCGAGATAGGTCATGTTCTCGCAGACCCTGCGGCGCAGACGGCTGTTATGCTCGCCGATCCCTCCGGTGAAGAAAATAGCGTCAACACCGTTCATCTCGGCGACATAGGCGCCGATATACTTGATCATCTGGAAGGAGAGCATCTTCAGGGTGAGTTTCGCCTTGAAGTCTCCGCCGTTGGCCAACTCGTCCATCTCGCGGGCGTCCGAGGTCTTCTGCGACACTCCGAGGAAACCGCTCTTCTTGTTGACAAGGGTGTACATCTCATCAGCGGAGAGGTTCTCCTTCTTCATGATATAAAGGATGGCGTTGGGATCGACATCACCGCATCTGGTGCCCATGATAAGGCCCTCGAGAGGGGTGAGACCCATGGATGTGTCGATCGACTTGCCATTGTGGATGGCGGTGATGGAGCTGCCGTTGCCGATGTGGCAGGTGATGATCTTGGAATCATAGACATCAATCCCGACCATCTTGGCACCCTTGTGGGCCACAAACTCGTGGCTGGTGCCGTGAGCACCGTAGCGACGGATATGATACTTCTCGTAATACTCGTAAGGGAGACCGTACATGTAGGCCTGCGGCGGCATCGTCTGATGGAAGGCGGTGTCGAAGGTGACAACCTGGATCACATTGGGCAAAACCTCCTGGCAAGCCCTGATGCCGAGAATATGGGCCGGGTTGTGCAGGGGCGCGAAGTCGCAGCAGAACTCGAGCTTGTCCATGACATCCTCGTTGACAATCGCGCTGCCTGAGAAGAAGTCCGCTCCCTGGACAATCCTGTGACCAACGGCCTCGATGTCCTCGAACGACTTCAATACGCCATAGTCCTTGTCCACAAGGGCGTCAAGCACAAGCTGCATGCCGACAGTGTGATCCGGGATCGGGAGATCCTTGACGACTTTATCCTTCCCGACGGGAGTATGCTGGAGCCTCCCGGACTCAAGCCCGATCTTCTCGACTATACCTTTGGCCTTCAGGTCATAGACATCATCGCTCCTCATGTCGAGCAACTGGTACTTAATCGAGGAACTTCCGCAATTGATAACAAGAATGATCATTATCCTACAAATAATTAAGTTTCAGAGCGACAAAGATACGAAATTAATGGCTATTTTTATCAAAAAACAAGAACCTGACTATGAAAGACTCTGGAGATTTCGCGGGGTTGGCCATCCCGTTCGCGGCCGGTGTCGCCGCGGGAGCGCTTCTGACATCCCGACTCGGGGATATTCCCCTATTTATTCCTTTCTCACTATCAGCGGCCATTCCGTCACTCGGGGCGCTGACCATCCTCCGAGCGGACAGCCGGATGGCGGGCAGGCTCCTGTGGGCCATCCTCTTCCTTCTCGCCGGAGTGTTCTGCTCCCTCAACTCCAGGATGGGAGCAGGAATCCCACTGCCACAAGAAGCGTTCGGGAAACTGGCCACAACGAACGGAGCGAGGCTTAAATCATTTATTGACAGCATCCCCTACCCGTCCGAGGGCACAGCTCCGCTCGTCAAGGCTCTTCTGACCGGAGATCGGAGCGGGCTCAGACGTGAGGTTACCGACACTTTCAGGGCCAGCGGCGCCTCGCACATCCTCGCCCTCTCCGGGCTTCATCTAGGAATACTCTATCTCATCCTCTCGAGGCTTACAAGCCCGCTCGGCAACAGCCCCTGGGCCAAAGTGGCGAGATATTCATTGACAATAACGACCGCAGGGTTTTACACTCTGATGACAGGCGCCTCCCCTTCAATCGTCAGGGCTTTCCTTTTCATCCTGATCGGTGAGACCGCCAGGCTGACAGGCCGAAAGCGTGATCCAGTCAGGATCCTTCTCGCGGCACTGACAATCCAGCTGGCGCTGAAGCCAGAGGCTATCTCATCACTCGGCTTCCAGTTGTCTTACCTGGCGATGACGGGAATAGTCCTGATTTATCCTCGGCTTGAGAGACTTTATCCCTCCGCCGGAGGCATAGCCGGGAAGATTGACCCGATGCGGAAAATATGGGAGGGCGCCGTCCTGTCCATTTCCTGCCAGACCTTCACCGCCCCTCTTGTCTGGAGGCGTTTCCACACCTTTCCGAAATACTTCATTATCACCAATTTAACCACCCTTCCACTGACAAGCGCGGTCATGATTCTATCCGTGGCCACGATCGTGATGTCCGCGGCGGGAATATGTCCAAACGCCCTGGTCAGGCTGAACGACTTGGCCGTCCGTGCCCTGGTCAGCTGCCTTGGGACAATCAGCTCGCTGTGATGTTCTGTTGGACGACCACGCGCTCAAGCGGCGCGGGATCTCCATATTGCCTAGGGTTAACGGTAGACAGCACTAAAAAAATACTATCTTTATTGAATCCGGCTAAAACCTAAAAAGGTTATTCTGACAGACTGTGACAATATGAAAGGAACAATTCGAGCTGTCATCGCCAAAATTCCCTTGGCAAAGCCATTGTATCATGTCGCCAAGCGATGGCGCGAAGATTTTCGCGTCAGACGTGAGCTAGCCCTGTTAAGGAAGAAACAACCCCTCATTATGCAAGGAGATCCAGAATGTCTTGATGGATTGCCTCTTCATGTTCATTGGGATATCACTTCATGGCGCAATTTCAGGTGCTCGTATTGTTTCGATGCTGTTGGTGATTACAAAAAGGAATTTTGCACACTCGAGCAGGCTGAGACGGCCATCAGGCACCTCGTCTCCGCCAATCGGCCGAGTTATAAGGTAAGTTTGCTAGGTGGCGAACCAACAACCCACCCTCACCTTGATACAATAGTATGGTATTTCATGTACAAAGGACATTTGCGGATGCAATGTGAATTACCGCACCCCCAAGTTCCGTTCACCTAACAAGGCGCGGAAATTCTTAACGAGAAAAAGGCTGGGACAAAAGGTTCTTATGAGCGGCGGATCCTGTAGGACCTCACACCATAGAGGAACACTATGATGAAGCAGATGAGCGGCAGGACGAAGGAGACATTGACGGCCGGGTGACCGAGAATCACCTTCTGGTCGATGATCATTCCCTGAAGCGGAGGCATGATGGCGCCTCCCACGATGGCCTCCACAAGGAAGGCCGCGCCAAGGCTGGCGTCCTGGCTGTCCACATTCTCGAGCGCTATCCCGTAGATTGTCGGGAACATAAGCGACATGAAAGCGCTGATACCCATCAGGCAGTACAATCCTCCCATCCCCACGATACTGATCGCCCCGATCGCGCAGAGCGCGGCTCCGGTCGCGAAAATGGCCAAGAGCCTGCTGGAGTTGACATATTTCATCAAGGCCGTGGCGATGAACCTGCCGCACAGGAAGAGAGCCATGGCCACGATGTTGTAAGTCTGGGCTGTGGCTTTGTTGATCCCGAGGTTGTCAGCGTACTGGATGATAAAAGTCCAGACCATGATCTGGGCGGCGACGTAGAACATCTGTGTCAGGACCCCTTCCCTGTAAAGCTTGTTGTGCCAGAGATTCGACAGTGTCTTACCCGTGGAGTTGGTCTGTTCGGGCTGGACATCCGTCTTCGGCACCTTCGCCAGGGCGATAATCACGAACACCACCACAACGACGATCCCGATAATCACATAGGGGTTACGTATGACCGCCAGATCATGCAGACGGACACTCGCTTTCTCAGCCTCGGAGAGAGTCGGGAAAATGATGTTCCCGGCCGCGTCCCGTTTGTCGGACAAAAGCTGGGGCAAGACCACGAAGGAGGCCACGCTCATCCCCATCAGGGAACCCATCGGGTTGAAAGACTGCGAAAGGTTGAGTCGCCGGGTGGCGTTGCTCTTGGAACCGAGCGACAGGATGAAAGGATTGGCTGTGGTCTCAAGGAAGGCCAGGCCGAAAGTCAGCACGTAAAGGGACACGCAGAAGAACGAGAACCTCTGGAACTGGGCAGCCGGAATAAACAGGAAGGCCCCGATGGCGTACAATGCCAGACCTAGCAGGATGCCGCTCTTGTAACTGTGCCTCCTGATGAACAAGGCGGCCGGGATGGCCATGGTGGCGTAGCCTCCATAGAAGGCGAACTGCACCAGCGAGGCCTTGGCGGCCGAAAGCTCCATCACTGTCTGGAAGGCCGCCACCATCGGGTTGGTGATGTCGTTGGCGAACCCCCAGAGAGCGAATAGAGACGTGATCAGGACAAAGATGAAGAGATATTTCCTCTCCACCAGTTTTTCCTTTGCCATAAGCTACTTGTAGATTGGTCCGAAGTTGGCGCAGGCGCGGAAGTCGGCACCTTCCTTATCCATTCCGAAAGCGTTCCAGGCGGCGGGACGGAATATCTCGGAATCATCAACATTGTGCATGCAGACGGGAATCCTCAGCATGGAGGCGAGGGTGATCATGTCGGCGCCGATGTGGCCGTAGGAGATGGCCCCGTGGTTGGCTCCCCAGTTGTTCATCACGCTGTACACATCCTTGAAGGCGTCCTTCTTGGGATCAAGGCGAGGAGTAAACCATGTGGTTGGCCAAGTCGGGTCGGTGCGCTTGTCCAGGACGTCGTGGATTTCGGGATCGACATTGACGACCCATCCCTCGGCGATCTGGAGGACAGGCCCGAGGCCGTCCACGATATTCACTCTCATCATGGTGGCAGGGAAGTCGCCCTTGGAGACGAAATGGATGCTGAAACCGCCTCCGCGGAAGTAGTCGCGGTCGGCCGGCATCCACCAGGAGTTCTCCAGGCACTTCTTCTCGTCCTCGTCGGTCATCTCCCAGAAGGTCTTCATCACCGGGTTACCCTCGGCGTCCGAGCTCTGGCCGCAGCCGTCCATCGTGGTGGCCCCGGAGTTGATCAGATGGATGATTCCGGGGGCGGCCTTACCGGTGAGTTCCTTGCCGGTAACCCTCTTCACCGCCTCGGGGCTCCAGTACGTGCGGACATCGGAGAATATCTGAGGCAGGTTGGTGAGCAGATGGGCAAGGAGCATCGCGGCCCCGTTAAGGGAGTCGTTCTCGGTGGCCAGGATAGTGGGCTCGCGACGGCCGTTCCAATCGAAGTTAGTGTTCAGGAGAGTCTCGGTGAAGTCCCCGTTGGGCATCCAGTCGGTCCACTGACGCTGGCCTTGGAAACCGCCGGCGATGGCGTTGTGGCCAAGGGCCTCCTCCTTGAATCCCAGATCCTTGAGCTTCGGGTTACCGTGAAGCAGATCCATGACGATGATGGTCATCTTAGTCACGAAATCCCAGTCGGCGTCCTTCTCCTCCCTGGTCTTCTGTTTCTCTGGACGGTTCTTGTCCCAGCCCTCCTGAGGCATGCAGTATTTCTCGACCCAGGCCTTAGCCTTGGCGTACTCATCGGGGTCGTATATTCCCAGATCCATCCTGCGGAGAATCTCCACCTCATCGACGCTCTCATTCCTCATTCCCAGGTACTTCTGGAAGAAATCACAGTCCACGATCGACCCGGCGATACCCATCGTCACGCTTCCTATGGACAGATAGGATTCTCCCCTCATCTCACCGACGGCGACAGCGGCCTTGGCGAAACGGAGGATCTTCTCCGCCACGTCACAGGGAATCGAGTTATCCTCGATGTCTTGGACGTCATGGCCGTATATCCCGAAAGCCGGAAGGCCCTTCTGGGCGTGGGCGGCCAGGACCGCGGCGAGATATACCGCTCCGGGACGCTCGGTGCCATTGAACCCCCAGACAGCCTTGGGCCAGAGAGGGTGCATGTCCATGGTCTCCGAACCGTAGCACCAGCAGGAGGTCACGGAGATTGTGCCCCAGACGCCCTCGCGCTCGAACTTCTCGGCACAAGCGGCGCTCTCGGCCACTCGACCGATGGTGCTGTCGGCTATCACGCACTCCACGGGAGTGCCGTCACTGTATTTCAGGTTCGATGAGATTAGCTTCGCCACATTGGCGGCGAGGGTCATGGTCTTGTCTTCCAAACTTTCGCGAACACCGCCCTGGCGGCCATCTATGGTCGGGCGGATACCGATTTTAGGATGCTTCATAACTTATGTGGTAATTTTATCAAAAATAACAATTTATTTCCAAAGGGAGCGGTACAGCCAAACCAGTTTTTCCTTAAAGGAGCTATCGGGATTCTTCCAGGAAGGGATCTCCACCCTCCTTCCGGACACCGCCTGAACACCCGGGGCGACCATCCTGGCCACGCCGGCCTTTGCCAGCCTCGAGCCGAACCCGTAAGAAAGCAGACCCACCCGGAAAAAGTCCAAGGGGCTCTCCAGGCTCGAGAAAGCGTGCTTAGGCACCAGCGCCAAAGACATGTCGAAAAGCTGGCAGGGAACAGGGATAACAGGGTCAGGCTCGATCAGACGCCCCCGGCGGCCCCTTCCCCCGAAGACAAGACTCTTGTCCGGGCGGGACACCGTGCCGGTGATCACCGCCTTGTGGCGGAGGAAGGTTGAGTTCTCAAGCATGCAGGCGATCATCCCCTCATCCAATCTCAGGTCGTGGTCTATCCAAAGGAAAAAATCCGCCCCGTCCCTCGAGGCCTTCTCCCAAACGGTTGGATAACCTCTCTCCCCGGCGTCATTCAGGAATATTGAGAAGGAATATTTCCCCTCAGAGGCGACGACATCGACTTGCCTCTGGCATTCCTCCAGACAACCGGCGGAACCGTCGTCCCCCTCCATGATTGTGATGATTATGGCTACCTTGGGCATCTGAAGCGTCAATTATCAAGTTTCAAAACAGCCATGAAAGCGCTCTGAGGCACCTGAACGGTGCCAATCTGGCGCATTCTCTTCTTACCCTCCTTCTGCTTCTCCAGAAGCTTGCGCTTCCTGGTCACATCTCCGCCGTAGCACTTGGCAGTCACATCCTTACGCACCTGGCGGACAGTCTCCCGGGCTATGATCTTGGCGCCGATGGCCGCCTGCACGGCGATGTCAAACTGCTGCCTCGGGATCAGTTCCTTCAGCTTCACGCACATCTTGCGCCCGAAGTCGTAGGCGTGGTCCTCATGGATAAGGGAAGACAGGGCGTCGGCCGGATCCCCGTTCAGGAGGATGTCCAGCTTGACCAACCTCGCCCGGCGGAAGTCGATGACGTGGTAGTCGAAAGAGGCGTAACCCTTGGAGATCGATTTCAACTTGTCATAGAAATCGAAGACTATCTCGGAAAGCGGCATGTCGTAGGTCAACTCCACCCTGTCTGAGGTGATGTAATGCTGCCCGATGAGAGTCCCCCTCTTATCCATGCAGAGTTTCATTATCGGGCCGTAGAAATCGGTCTTAGAGATAATCTGGGCCCGGATGTAAGGTTCCTCGATATGGTCTATCAAAGTCGGGGCCGGAAGGCCGGAAGGGTTATGCACGTCGATGACCTCACCCTGGGTAGTGTAAACCTTATAGGATACATTGGGGACGGTCGTGATCACATCCATGTTGAACTCCCTGAAGAGCCTCTCCTGGACAATCTCCAGATGCAGGAGACCAAGGAAGCCGCAGCGGAATCCGAACCCGAGGGCAAGCGACGACTCCGGCTCATAGACGAATGAGGCGTCGTTGAGCTGGAACTTCTCCAGGGTGGCGCGCAACTCCTCGAACTTGTCCGCCTGGACAGGATACATTCCCGCGAACACCATCGGCTTGACCTCCTCGAAGCCGGCGATGGCGCTCTCGCAAGGGCGCGAGGAATGGGTGATGGTGTCGCCCACCTTCACCTCGACGGCTCTCTTGATGCCGGAGATGATATATCCCACATCCCCAGTACCCACCTTCCCTGTCGGTTGGAGTTTCATCTTCAGCACCCCGACCTCCTCGGCGTCATATTCCATCCCTGTGGCCACGAACTTAACCTTGTCGCCGGTGGAGATGGAGCCGTTCAGGACCTTGAAATACGCGATGATGCCGCGGAACTGGTTGAACACAGAGTCGAAAATGAGCGCCTGGAGCGGAGCGTCCGGATCGCCCTTCGGGGCCGGAATCTTCTCCACGATGGCGTCCAGAATGGGCGGGATACCCTCACCGGTGCGGGCGGAGACTTTGAATATCTCGTCATGGCCGCAACCCAGCAAATCCGCGATCTGGTCGGAGACCACCTCGACCTGGGCAGACTCCATGTCGATCTTGTTCAGCACGGGAATAATCTCAAGCCCATGATCCACAGCGAGATAAAGGTTAGAGATAGTCTGCGCCTGGATGCCCTGCGAGGCGTCCACCACCAGAAGAGCACCCTCGCAGGAGGCTATCGAGCGGGAGACCTCGTAAGAGAAGTCCACATGACCGGGAGTGTCAATCAGGTTAAGAATATATTTCTCGCCCTTATGGGTATACTCCATCTGGATCGCGTGGCTCTTGATGGTGATGCCCTTCTCTTTCTCCAAGTCCATGTCGTCGAGCACCTGGGCCTCCATGTCGCGGGTCGAGAGAGTCTGTGTCAACTCGAGCAACCTGTCGGCGAGAGTGCTCTTGCCATGGTCTATATGGGCGATTATGCAGAAATTGCGGATATTCTTCATAATTGCAAAAGTAATCAAAATGTCGTACATTTGAAAGATAAGCGGGCTTACAAAGAAGTATGACTGACAAGGAAATACTTGACTTGTACAAATCCGGACGGCGCGAGGCGGCTTTCAGGGAGATTGTGGAATCTTACAGCGAAAGGCTTTACTGGCATGTCCGGAGATTCCTCTGCTCGCACGAGGACACCGACGACCTCCTACAGGAGATATTCATAAAAGTCTGGAACGCCCTTCCCGGCTTCAGGGGCGAGTCCCAGCTATACACCTGGATCTACCGGGTCGCCACCAACGAGTCACTTAACTTCCTCCAGAAGATGAAAATCCGCTCCGCCCTCCAGTTCGAGAGCATATCAGCCAAAATGGAGGAGAGGATCGACGAGGACGTCCACTTGGATGGGGACAAACTCCAGAGGGATTTGATGAAAGCGGTCCAGAGACTCCCGGCCAAACAGCGGACGGTGTTCATAATGAGATGGTTCGACGACATGTCCTACGAGGATATCTCCGAGATCCTCGGGACCTCGGTCGGCGCGCTGAAAGCGTCGTACCACTTCGCTTCCGAGAAGATCAAGGCCGAGCTCGAGAAAAACTTAAAATGATTTTTAAACCTTATAACCAATACTTTGTCATATTATCGGAAATGGAAATCGGAAAAGACATACTCGAGAAAATAGGTAAGCCCTCCATGGCGGTTCCAGAAGGCTATTTCGACAGCCTCAAGACCCGCTTGGAGTCTATCCCGACCAGGGAGGCGTCAAGGCGACCGGACTGGGCCAAGGTAAGGCCTTACCTCGCCCTCGCCGCCAGCTTCACCGCTATCCTGGTCATAGGGAACTCCGTCCTCAGGCACACCGCTTCCAAAAATCAGATCAACCTGGCTGACTCTTTCGAGTCCAGCTATGTGGAGATGATCTCCCTCACCAATCCCTCCACTATCTACAACGTCTTCGAGTCCGAGGTCGAGGAGATCTCTGACGAGGACATAATCAACTACTTAATCGAGTCCGGCGCCACGGCAGAGCAACTGGCCTACGCCGGCAACAACCTCAGATAACCATAGATAACACAAAATGAGAAAAATTACCACCATATTCCTCGTCCTCGCGGCCCTTTTTCTTTCCCTATCCGCCGCCGGACAGAACAACAGGGGTCCCAAGGACTGGCAGGACAGGATGAAGGCCGAGAAAATAGCCTTCCTGACTGACGCTATGGATTTGACCTCTGCCGAGGCCGAGCGTTTCTGGCCCGTGTACAACAGGGCCGAGGCTGAAAAGAGGGAAGCTTTCGAGCGCTCCTTGCGCGCTATCAGGGATCTTGACGAGGGAATAAAGGCTGGCAAGGACGACAAGGAGATCGGAGTCCTGCTCGAGAAGTTCCTCAACTCCCAGAACGCCAACGCGGCCATCGACGCTAAATACCTTTCCGAGTACAGGAAAATCCTATCCAACAAGAAGATAACCCAGCTCTTCCTCGGCGAGGAGAATTTCCGTAGACAGCAAATTCACAGACTAAATAGAAACGACAACAACAGAAACGACAAGAAGTGACATAAACGCTAAAACTAATAGTCTGTCAAGAAAGGGCGTGCCGTGAGGTACGCCTTTTTATGCCGGACTAGGTCATGAGAGGATGAATATGAGAAAGTTGAAGACCCCGAACACCTATGTGATAATCGCGGCGATCATCGTCCTGTGCGCGGTGATGACGTGGCTCGTGCCTGGCGGGGAATATGTCAAGGCCGATGACGGGACTGTCACTTACGAGGCCGTGGACGCGGTCCCCCAGACCTGGCAGGTGTTCCCGGCTATATACCACGGCTTTGTCAAGCAGGCGGGAATCATAATATTCATACTCGTCGTGGGCGGCTCTTTCTGGCTGCTGAACGCCACTGGGGCGGTCGAGGCCGGGATCAAACGCCTCATCGCCGGGATCGGGAAAAAGGACGTGATAGTCCTGGTCACGCTGACGGTCCTGTTCTCGCTGGGCGGCGCCGTGTTCGGCATGAGCGAGGAGACCATCCCTTTCGTGGGGATAGTCGTCCCGCTGGCGGTGTCGATGGGCTACGACGCTTTCATGGGAATGCTGGTCGTTTACGTGGCCTCCAACGTGGGCTTCTCCAGCGCCTTCCTTAACCCTTTCACGGTCGGGATCGCCCAAGGGATGGCCGACCTTCCACTCTTCTCCGGGATGGGTTACCGCCTATTCTGCTGGGGTCTGCTGACGGCGTCGCTATCTGTGTTTGTCGTGTTCTACGCGCGCAAGACTAAGAAGACTACGCTTGTTGCGGAAACAATTGTGACCGAGCCTCTTACCAAACGTCAAACCTGGATTCTAGCCACACTAGGCCTTACTGTTGTCGCGCTGATCGTCGGAGTCACACGTTTCGACTGGTACCTGCCGGAGATCACCGGACTGTTCCTCGCCATGGGGATAGTCTGCGGCCTGATCGCCGGCTTCCCCTCCGGGAAGATCGTGAACGAGTTGATGGCCGGGGCGAAGGACATCCTCTCCGCCGCCCTCGTGGTGGGATTCGCCTCCGGAATCATAGTCATACTCCAGGATGGCAAGGTCATCGACAGCCTTCTCCACTCCATGCAGGAGGGGCTCGACGGAAGCGGAAAAGTCGGCTCGCTGACCGCCATGTACGGTATTCAAGCCATCATTAACTTCCTTATTCCCAGCGCCACGGCTAAGGCGGCCATCACCATCCCTATCATGGCCCCCTTCTCCGACCTGGTGGGTGTCTCCCGCCAGTCGATGGTCCTCGCGTTCCAGTTCGGCGACGGTTTCACGAATATGATAACCCCCACCTCGGGCGTCCTCGTGGCCGCCCTGGCGATGGCCCGTATCCCCTACGCCGAATGGGTCAAATGGATATGGAAAATGGTTCTTGTACTGATAGTCCTGGGATTCCTGCTTCTGCTCCCGACGGCGCTGGTTTCCCTCGCCGGATGGTAGGACCTGTCACTCCTCGACAAACAAACCGTCCCTCATGAAAAGCGAGCGGTCGCACATAGCGGCCAGCTCCGGGTCGTGTGTAACGATGACTATTGTCTGGCCGTGGCGCTCCCTCAGGTCGAAAAAAAGTTGGTGAATCTCAGCCTTGGTCTTCGTGTCGAGGTTGCCCGAAGGCTCGTCGGCGAAAAGGATGGCGGGCTCGTTCACGAGGGCCCTCGCTATAGCGACTCTTTGCTGCTCACCACCAGATAGTTCCGAGGGTTTATGGTCCATGCGTCCGGCCAAGCCCATCTCCTCGAGAAGCCTCGTGGCGGCCGCCTTGGAGTCCTTGTCGGAGCGTCCGGCGATGAAAGCCGGGATCATCACGTTCTCAAGGGCGTTGAACTCAGGGAGAAGGTGGTGGAACTGGAACACGAAGCCGACGCGGCGGTTCCTGAAAGCGGACAGTTCTTTACCGGGAAGGTGCAACACGTCAGTGCCATCGATCTCCAGCGAGCCGGCGTCCGGAGTGGACAATGTGCCGAGAATCTGGAGCAGGGTGGATTTTCCCGCCCCGGAGGCTCCCATGATAGACACCACCTCGGATTTCCCGACCTCGAAATCTATCCCCTTGAGGACCTTCAGGTCCCCGAAACTCTTCTCTATTCCTTTCGCCTGTATGATCATATTCCAAAGATACTCTTTTTTTGGCATTTCGCGAAAAAAGGAATACCTTTGCAATCCTTTTCGGGGTGTGGCGCAGTTGGCTAGCGCATCTGCTTTGGGAGCAGAGGGTCGAAAGTTCGAGTCTTTTCACCCCGACGGTTGATTGAGAGGCATCCGCTGATCCGGCGGGTGCCTTTTTGTATTGTCACCCATAGTCCTGATATGGAACGTTTTTTGATTATCAGGACTCTCATGAAGCATTATCTAATCGGGGCGCTGGCTATTATTATTCTATCCTCCTGCGTCGGCAATCAGGTCTGGGAGAAACCTGAAGTATTATTCTCCAACTCAACTCTTACGGTAAACAGAGTGGATTTCCAGACAGACCGGACTGTCTTCAACCTGACGATACAGGGACAAGCCGGCAGTTCTTTCCGCATTAAAAGCAGCGTGTTCCTGTCAGGCGACAAGGGTCACGAGTATGTCCTTACGGGAAGTGAGGGGCTGACTTTGGACCAGCTGATTCCATATTCCGAAGAAGTAAACACTTTTAATCTGTATTTCGAACCCGTTAATGGGAGCGAACGGGCTTTAGACTTGATCGAGCCACATGGTTGGATGATATACGGCATCCACGATGCCGCTAAGCCTTTAAGAATAAAGCCCGCCAAGGAGAAGAGCGCGGTTATTCTGGACGAGACGGCATTCTTCAAGAAGGGTATCGGCCACTTGAGCGGCCGGTTCGAGGGCGCCAACCATCCTGAAATGATACAGTTCTACGGAAATAATGTCTTCCAGGAGAATAATCTACAGTCCTGCCAAGTTGCGCCTGATGGCAGTTTCTCGTTGGAGCTACCTCTCGAGCATCCCATTCTTTCTATTATCAGTGGCGAGAAATCCTCGTCTTATTACCACTTCTTTCTGGCCCCGGACGGTCAGACCGATTTACGGATTGACTCCACCGGCATGGCTCATTATCCGGTCGGTACACGTTGCGGGAAATTGGCGGCTTGGCTTTCCAACGCGGCGCCAAGCCTGAGTTTCCATTTATGGGAAATCCCTGCCGCGGAAAGAGATACTTTAGGTTTCAGGAATTACTCGGCTCGCTTGGAGCGGCATTATGAATCAATACAAACATTGGCGGACTATGTCAGCGATCGACTGGACTTTTCCGTTGAGGAAACACACCTGCTGAAGCAGAAGATCAGAATTCTCGCGGCGATAGACGAGTTGGGAGCCGTGTTGGATTTGCCTCCCGCGGCGGTGGGAGGACCGGACGATTTGACGAATCCATCCTTGTATAACATCACCGCCCGCTTGAATCCCTCGGATTGGTCAGCGTTTATGCTCAGTAATGACAGCTATACACTATCCAACCGCTACGAGTTCTCTGGCCCGAGGCGGATTGTTAGGAACGTTATTCCGAAGGAGGTCGCCATGGACAGCGCCTTTTTCCGCCAAGCGGGACCCTCCATCTTTCTGCAAGCCGTGTTGATGAACGGAAGAGGTCTTTCCCAAGAAGTCCAGTTCAAGAATATGGGTTTGATGGCCAGACTCTCAACCAGATCAGTCGGAGAAGACGGTCGAACCAGGCAAGAAGGTGACGATTGGCCAACTGTCTGGAATGAAAGGATTTCCGCGATGACATCACCATATCTGAAGGAACGCTTTCAATCGACTCTGAATGAACTGCTCGCTGAGACAGACCGTTATGATCTCCCCGACGGAGAGGCCACAGACATTTTCCGGCGTCTTGTCGATCCGTTCCGAGGGAAGTGGGTCTATGTCGATTTTTGGGACATCGGTTGCGGACCCTGCAGGTATGGTATCGAGAACTCAGTGGCTTTGAGAAAAAAGATCGCCGGAATGAACGATCTGGAACTCGTCTTCATAACGGGAGACAGGAGCACCCCAAAGGAAGTCTATGAAGAATATGTGTCCACGAATCTGGTCGGAGAAACGAGTTACCTCATTCCGGAGACTGAGAACATCCTTTTATATTCCTTGTTCAAATTCAACGGGATACCGCACAATGAGCTGGTTGACCCAGACGGACGCATTGTCCGTGGGAAATCCCTTCCCAGACTTGAATACTCCAATTTCCTTGAACAGCTGGAACTCGTGAAATAAGTCTATTGCCTCGCCAAGGTCCATTATTATCATGACGATACACTCTGCAAAGATTGATAAAAAGAAACATGATTAAAGATTCTTTTGTTTTATCCCAAAATCGCTATCTTTGTACATTATAATGTACTTAAAAAATGGTTGTTATCAGTTCAGCGGAGCTTAGGAGCAATATGAAGAAGTACCTGGATATCGCGAAAAACGAGCAGGTACTTATTCAGAGGGGGAAGAACGAGACGTTTGTCCTGACAGCACAGCAGAATCCGATAGAATACGACCTTTCCAGAGCGATCACTGTCGATGAGGTGATCGCCAAGGTTCGTGAGGGGCTTACTGAGTTGTATGAGAGGAAGGAGTCTGCTAAAGCTGTTGGAGAATGAAAGTTCTGTTTCTTCCAGAGGTTAGCCGACAGTTTGTGGAATTGGTTGATATCCTTTACGAAAAGGGGTATTTGTCTTATTTGGAGATGGCAATAGATTATTCTGAAAGCCTTTTTCGGGATATTCAGTTCACTCTTCCCATCAAGGTCCACAAGAAAGCCCCCTCTTGTCTTACGCCTCATTCACGAAGAACAAGCACACGACATGGTATGTTTTCTTCAACGAGTATCTGATGGACGGAGAGACAGTCTATCTTGTTCGCCACATGAGTAATAATCACGTCATCGCACAACATCTAGGACTGGACTGATTATCTCATCTCTTTCAGGATCTCGGCGATGGCGGCGTCAAGCTGGGGGTCTTTGCCCTCGAGGCGGTCCTTAAAGGTGTTCCGGACGTAGATGTCTGGCTTGACACCGGTGCTCTCGAGGTCTTGCCCGTCAATCACGCTATAGCAGCCCCATGCAGGCATACGGCAAGTCGAGCCGTCCAACAGCCTGACAGCTGAAGTGAAAATAATCCACCTGTAGGTCTCCGTGCCGACCAGTTTCGCTATCCCCAAAGTTTTGATCCCGTTCGAGGTCACCTCGGCATCGGAAAGGCTGTGCTCGTTGACAAGGACCACGATCGGCATCCCCGCCGGAGCGACATTGGGATGAGTCGTCCTCGGGAAGTCCCTGTACGCCCACTCGAAATGAGCCTGTCCCCTCAGGAAGTCTATGACCTCTTTGTGGACATTACCGCCGTTGTTGTAGCGCAAGTCAAGGATAAGTCCCTCTTTGTCAAACACTTCCGTGTGCATCTTCAACAGGAAGTTGTTAAGGTCCTCAGCCCCCATCGCCCTCATGTGGATATACCCGACCTTGCCGGCGGTCCTCTTCGTGACCATGTCGGCCCGCTGGTCCTCCCACTCCTTGTAAGCCAGAGTTTTTAGAGCGGCCGATGAGGTCGTGTGGACCTTCACGTCGAACTCCTTTCCGCCGCGGCGGAAGCGCAGCTTCATCTCATCCTTCGCCACGGCCCCGGAGAAATACCTCTCTCGGTTCACTCCCTTGTCAACCTTCTCGCCGTCAACAGCGACCAACTCGTCACCCTTCTTGATGTCGATCCCGAACTTGTCCACCGGAGAGTCGGCGAGGATACCCGCCACCGTGTAAGGCGAGGCGTTCTCGAATATGATGCCCGTCCCGTAGGTGCGTGTGCGGGTCTCGAGCCTCTCCTCGGCGCCGTTAGAGGTGAACCCAAGATGCGATGAGTTCAGCTCGCCGAGCAAGTCTGTGATCAAGGTCCTGAGGTTCGCCCTTGTACGTACATAAGGCAGCAGCGAGGCGTAATAGTCCCTGACCGCCGGCCAGTCCGAGCCGTGGAAGTTGACGTCGTAGTAGTTCTGCTCCAGCACTGCCCAGGTCTCATAGAACATCTGTCTGAACTCGTCGTCCAGGACGACCTCGACATCCTTCTTAACCTCGGTCTTGCTGGCGGTCGCCTGGCCGGGCTCCACCTTGTAGATCCCTCCCTGCCCGAGGCAGTACAAAGCGTCCTTGCAACTGAAGAACGAGCCTCCGGGAAGATCCTTGACCGTCTTCGGTTTCGCCTCAGGGTCAGATATTTCCAGACAGACTACACCAGAGCCTGAGCGGTAGAGCAGATAGTCCTTGCCCTTCGAGGAATACACGTACGGACTCCCCTGGCCACCCTCTCGCTCGACCTGGGTCATCCTCTGGTGGATGTCCTTGAAGTCGATCACGACGGTCGTGTCCTTTTTCGGCTGGTCCTTCTTGGGCTCGGCCTTCTTCGGATCTCCCTTTTTAGGTTCGGCCGGCTTCTCTTTGAAAAGGTCATCAACCACATCGGACTTGAAAGGCGTGTCGTACTTGCGGAGCGGAAGCTTGTAGAGCGAGGCTCTGGCCCCGCGCGGGAAGGAAGTGGCAATGGGATTGGCCAGGAGGTACATGTATTTCCCGTCGGGAGAGAAGACAGGGCTCTGCTCCATCGAGGCGGAATTGGTGAAATTCCTTAGTGTCCCGTCCTTGAGATTGTAAAGGAATATATCCGACTCGAACATGCGCATCGCGTCGAAAGCGAGGTAAGTGTCGTCAAACGAGAACGACATCGTGTAACCCTGGAATGACCAGAACTCAGCCTCGGCCACCTTGGAGACATTCCCGGTCTTGGTGTCGAGGATCATGACCGCCCGGCTGCCGTCGATGAACGCTAGCTTGTCGCCTTTGTGGTTCATTTTCAGGTTCTTAGTGTTGTTCTGAGAGATGAACACAGGCGTCTCGGCGGCGGTCCCGTCGGCTGCGATCTTGTAAAGGTTCGTCCATCCCTTGTCCGTGCGGACGTAGTAGATGGTCTTGCTGTCGTCTCCCCAGATTACCTCGCTCACCCGCTCGTCGGCAGGGGTCGAGAGCTTCTGGATGAACTTCACCTTCGGGTCGGAAATATACAGCCCGCCCCTTATGACCAACGCGAACTTCTTCCCGTCAGGCGACACATCGGCGGCTCCGGGCCTCTGGTCGGCGAAGGACCTGCGCACCTCGACGCTGCCGGAAGCGACTTGGATCACCGGGACCGTGACCTTGCCGGTCGCCGGTTCCAGGAGGGTGATCTCATATTCCTTAAGAAATACAATGGCGGAACCTCCGAAAGCGACCGAAGGGTATTGGACGGATTTGTCGAAGGTAGTAAGCTGCTGAGGCTTAGCGCCTTTGACATATTTGACGATGTTCGACTCCTTGTTCAGCTCGTCGCTGACATAGTAGATGTTCCCGTTCTTGTCGACCATAGGCCACTGGTCCTTGCCGATGTAGTCGGTCAGCTCGGTGTAGGTCTTGCTTCTCGGGTTCCAGCACTTGATGTTCGGGTTGTGGTCGCCGACATAGCGCTTCCTCGTAGGGAAGTTGATGCTCTCAGTGGACTCGTTGAAAAGGAACTCCCCTGTCTTTGGGTTCTCCACCATATTCACCACGGTGTTGAAATAGCCATCGAACATAAGCTGGGGCGTTCCGCCGCCGACCGCCACCTTCCAGGTCGTCTTGCGGGCGCCGGACCTCGTGGACTCGAAATAGATCCAATCCGACTTCGGCGACCATGAGACCGGCGCGTCAGCCCCCTCGTGGAAGGTCAACTGGACAGCCTTCCCGCCCCCGACCGGCACGACATAGACGTCGTTATTTCCTTGAATATCAGAACTGAACGCCAGCCATTTGCCGTCGGGCGACACAAGGGGCGAGTCCTGGATACCGGGCATGGTGATCACGGCCGTGGCCTGCCCGCCGGTGGCCGGAACCGAATATATGTCCCCGTCGTAGCTGAAGTAAATCCTCTGGCCGTCAGGGGAAAGGGAGGGCCGCGACGCGAAGCGGATGTTCTCCGCCCGTGTCACTGTGGACGCCGCCAGCGACACCGCCGCCAGCGAGAGAATCAATAGGATGGACCTTTTCATCGTATCTATGGTTTTTATAATCAAAACGCGATTGGATAAAGATACGAAAAAACGAAGAAAGGCGACTGGATTTCACGGCACGACAAATAAAACAACTCCAACGCCTGCTCTTCAAATATAAAAAAGTTTTATTATAATAAAATAAAATTATATATTTGCCTAACTATATTAAAGTAAAATTAATGTCAAAGAAATCCAACGCCACTTTTCTTCCACGAAGAGTAAAGAACAACTTGGAGATAATGGGGCAGCAAATAAAACTCGCGCGCAAAAGACGAAAGTTATCACTGGCCGCTATCGCTGAACGGGCTCAGTGTTCAGAACTTACAGTGATGCGAGTGGAACGTGGGACTCCAACCGTCTCTATCGGAATCTACGCCAGGATTCTCTACGGACTAGGACTGGACGAGGATTTGCTTTACATCGCGGGAAAAGACGAGGCGGGTAACGCTCTCGTGAACGCGGAGTTACTCAGACAGAACAAACCTGACGATAACAACTATGATGTATTCGATTGAAGTATTAGCGGCATTTGACTTTCTGCCGCGAGAGATGGCCGTAGGGAGACTTGAATATGAACGCGTGAAAGGGAAACCTTCCTATCGATTTTCTTATGACAAGGATTTCCTGACCATATTCCCTCACTTATCCTTATCTGAAGATCTTGGCAACTTCCTTGGTCTACAAGCGTCTTACGAAAACTTTTTCTCCTTCCTGGGCGACGCCCTTCCTGACAGATGGGGACGAGCCCTGATTGATAAGAAAGAAAGGCTGGAAGCTCTTGAGGCTCAGAGAGTCCCAAGGCAATTCGATGATTTCGGATATCTGGTTCGAATAACCGATTCCACCAGAATGGGAGCGCTTCGTTTTAAATATAAGGGGCATTACCTCGGAATGGATAACGGAGCGATGAGCGTTCCTCCTGTCACCAACCTTGACACCTTCATCCGCGAGGCTCATCTCATTGAGAAAGCGGAGAAAAACAACACACCTTACGAGAAAGAATGGATTGACAATGTCTGGAAACCCGGATCCTCTCTAGGTGGAGCAAGGCCTAAACTAAACGTGCTGGATGGAGACAATCTGTGGATCGCTAAGATTCCCTCGGTAAAGGACACCTACGATATAGGCCTGTGGGAGCATTTCGCGTGTGTTCTCGCCAAAAAAGCCGGAATCAACGTCGCTACCACGAGAATACTACGAGTCGGACCTACTCCTTTTCATACGCTGCTATCCAAGCGTTTTGACAGGGATGGAGGCAAACGCGTTCATTTCGCCTCGTCTTTAACCCTCACCGGACTGAAAGATGGAGATAACGCGACGAACGGTAAGGGTTATATTGACATCATTGACGCGATGGCTGGAGACGTGGGGGTTAATTCATTGGAAAAGAACACCAAAGAGTTGTTCAGACGAGTGGTCTTCAACATTCTCACAGGTAATCATGATGATCATTTTCGCAATCATGGTTTTTTACTCCGCTCAAACGGCTGGGAATTGTCGCCAGCATATGATCTCAATCCTTCTTTTGAAAAGACACAAGTCCTTGCCATCACGCCATATTCCAACAATTCCTCGATAAAAGAACTGATTGACTCGTCTGATTATTATTTAATCTCCCATGATGATGCTATCAATATAGTCCGTGAGGTGTCCTCGGCGGTGGAGCAATGGAGACAAGTCGCCATTAATCTGAGAATTCCGGATACCGAACAGAATCGATTCGCCGAACGTTTCTCTTGGTCTCTGTCGGATTCATCTGTCATATCACGCTAAAGAATAATCCCCGGATCCCATCGGCGAGATTCAGGCCGGTCTCGCGGACCGGGACGTCTTACTGGCTCAAAGTCAAAAAGAAGCTCGAATGGTGACCTTTGCTTTTACGGCGATTATAACTATCTTTGTTTAAACGCCTTCTTGCATCATCATGAGAAAGATCCCCACCCTGCTGGCCGCGCTGTGCCTCACGGTCGCGGCGACCGCCCAGAACACCTCGTTTATTCCTCCGATGGTCTGCCCTGAGCCGGCGAGCCAGGACATCTCCGCCACCGTGTACCACCCGCTGGAGAAGGTCACGCTCAACTGCCCCGACAAAGCGGCCGCGGACTGGGCCAAAGGCCATCTTAACGAGTGGTACGGAAACCTCGCCCCCGAGGTCAAGTCCGGTTCCAGGAAAAAGACCGGCCTCGGCAAGGAAGACTACGAGCTGACAATCGGCAAGAAGGGCGTGGAGATCACGGCGGAGACCCTTCAGGGAGTCAGGTACGCCCTATATTCTTTGAGACAGATCGCCATCCCCAAGAGGGGCACCGCGAAAGTGAAGGGATGGATCGCCCCGGAGGCAACCATAAAGGACAGCCCGGCGATGGCGTTCAGGGGAATACACATCTGCTGGTTCCACGAGACGGAGCCCTGGGAGGTGGAGCGCCTCGTGCGAATGGCCGCGTATTACAAGTTGAACTACGCTGTCATTGAGTCCTGGGGCACTTTCCGGAGCGACGTGGCCCCCTGGTACGGCTGGCCTGACGGGGCGATGACAAAGAGCGAGGTCGCCAGGATCAGGGCTATAGCCGACGACCTTGGGATAACCCTGATCCCTCAGATTAATGTCTTCGGGCACGCCACTATGAGCCGGGGTGGGGCCGGGAAGCACGCCGCCCTTGACTTCAACCCCGAGTACCAGACCTACTTCGAGCCGGTGGCCGGATGGAACTGGTGCCTGTCAAACCCCGAGACCAGTAAACTCCTCATCGCGTTGATAGAAGAGCAGTTGGATGCCTTCGGCAAACCGCCGTACTTCCACATCGGAGGCGATGAGGCCCAGCCGCCGAGTTGCCCCGACTGCATCTCAAAACCCTATTCGGAACTCTTCCTGAATCACATCAAGGCCATGAACAAGGCCATCACCGCCAAAGGCGCGAAGACCATGATGTGGCATGACATGCTCCTCGAGAAAGGCGACCCCAGATGGAACGGTTTCTACGCCAACGGCTCCAAGGAGACGTCGGAAGGTTTCCTCTCGTTCCCCCGGGACATCATCATCTGCGACTGGTTCTACGATGGGGCGAAGGAGGATTATCCCACCCTTGATTATTTCAAAGGCCAGGGCTTCACCACATTGACTTGCCCCTGGATGAACCGCGGCGGGATAATCGCCCAAGGCAAAGCCGCCCGGGAAGGCAAGGCGGACGGCATCCTCGGTACCCTTTGGCACCACTATTTCGGGAACGACATGGTCAGCATCTACGTGACCCTGTCCAACACCGCCTGGAACGCCGGAGTCCCCATCCGTTCCGGGGGCGACCAGTTCAGGACCCACCTCCGTCAGATCGGCTGGGACATGAAGGTCTCCGACCCCCGTCACACCGGCATCTATTATGACGAGATACCCCCAGAGCCCGCTCTGGACAACTAATAGAATATGAAACGAATATTAATCCTTGCGGCCATTTTGGCCGTGGCGGGTTGCGCCTCGAATAACGGTAGCATCCCTAGGGGCAAGGCCCCCGAGAAACTGGACAAGGCTATGGCTGACTACTACCAGGTCATCGCCGACGCCAATGAGGAGATCCACAGCATCATGGTGGTCCAGCACGGGAAAGTGCTGGCGGAGAAATTCTTCACCCCGGACACCGCCCACGTTCTCCACTCGGTCAGCAAGACCTTCACCTCGACGGCGGTCGGATTCGCGATCAACGAGGGACTCCTTACCCTCGACACAAAGATCGTGGACCTCTTCCCCGAGAGTGTTCCCGAGGAGCCCTCGGAGAACCTCAAGAAAGTCACAATTCGTAACTTGCTGACAATGAACTCCGGACACGCCACCGACCCGACAGGCTCTGTCAGGACCGGCGACGGTGACTGGATCAGGGGATTCATGGAATGGCCAATCGAATATGAGCCCGGAACCTGCTACTGCTACAACAGCCTAGGAACCTACCTGCTCTCGGCCGCCGTGCAGAAAGTGAGCGGCGAGAAGATCGTGGACTATCTCGACACCCGCCTGTGGCAACCGCTCGGGATAGAGAAACCCTTCTGGCTGGAGAGCCCCGCCGGGATCAACACCGGAGGATGGGGCCTTTACCTCCACACCGAGTCATTGGCCAAGATGGGTCTCTGCATCCTGAACGGCGGGAAATACAACGGCAAGCAGGTCATCCCCTCCGGTTGGGTGAAGGAGATGTCCGCCTGCCAGGTTCCTTCCGTGCCGGCCGGGACCAACGAGGAGAAGATGAAAGAAAGCGGCCAGGATCCCGCGACCAGCGACTGGCTCCAGGGCTACGGTTACCAGATGTGGCGCTGCCGCCACAACGCCTTCAGGGCCGACGGGGCCTACGGGCAGTACATAATCGTCATGCCTGACCAGGACGCCGTGGTCGCGGTCACCGCCAAGGTCGGGGACATGCAAGCCGAAATCAACCACATTTGGGACAATATCCTTCCGGCACTTCAATAAATTGAATATGAAAAGATTACTTATAGCGCTAGCCGCATTGGCGATTACGGTGGCCACTATGGCCCAGCAGGCGCTCGGCCCCGGCACCGGGCTGGTCTCCCCCGAGATCAACCCCGACCATTCCGTCACTTTCAGGCTGTTCGCCCCGAAGGCGATCTCCGTGAAAGTGACAGGCGACTTCACTCCCGGCATAGCAGACCTCATCGAGGGAAAGGACGGGGTTTGGACCTACACAACTCCCCCGCTCGAGGGTGAGTTGTACTCCTATTCTTTCATCGTGGACGGTGTTAAGGTGATGGACCCTTCCAACATCTACCAGAACCGTGACGTGGCGACATGGACCAACATATTCACACTCAGTGCGGAGAAGGGTGACAAGGGATGGTACTACGAGACCCACGACGTGCCTCACGGCACGGTGGCCCATGTCTGGTACGAGAGTCCCACCCTCGAGAGCGCCCGACGCCTGACGGTTTACACTCCCGCCGGCTACGAGGGAGGCAAGGCGAAGTACCCTGTCCTCTATCTGCTTCACGGCTCGGGAGGCGACGAGGACGCGTGGAGCGACCTCGGCCGCACAGCCCAGATCATGGACAACCTGATCGCCGAGGGCAAGGCGAGGCCGATGATTGTGGTTATGCCTAACGGAGTGTGGTTCAACAAGGCGGCCCCCGGAGCCGCTGTGAACATGTTCCAGCCCACCTTCGCCAACAGCCGCTCGCAATCCACCATCGAGGTCGAGAACAGTTTCCCCGACATCATTAGTTTCATTGAGAGGAATTACAGGGTGGCGAAGGGATATTCCAACACCGCCGTGGCCGGACTCTCGATGGGAGGGAGGCAGTCCTGCATGCTCTCGCTTCACTATCCGGAAAGGTTCGGCTATGTGGGCCTCTTCTCAGGCGTGGCCACCACGGAGGGTAACGAGGCAGCGTTCGACGCCGTGTTCGCCGCCAAGCCAAAACTCTACTGGATAGGCTGCGGAAAGGATGACGGCATCATGGTCAACTCGAGGAAACTCAAGGACTTTTGCGACGAGAGAGGCTATCCCGCGACCCTATACGAGTCCGAGGGCGGACACATCTGGCGCAACTGGAGGGTCTATCTTACGATCTTCGCCCAGAAACTGTTCCGGAACTAATCACCGCCGATCCTGGCGTTCAACACCTTCTGTCGGTCGGCGTCCCAATAGTCGCAGTCCAACTCAAGGAAGGTGGTGGTGTAAGGCACTGTGAGCGGGGTTTTGATGATCACCACAGTGAACAGCTTACCGGCCTCGTCGAGGCGGGAGATCAGCTCCTCATGCGGCGCGCTCGAGACCTCCGGGCCGAGAGTGCCTTTTATTCCCGCCTTGAGGTCACCGATCCCTTTCACCATGTCCTCGGTGATGTATTCAAGCTCCTTGTCGTTATAGACATGGGCGAACACATGCGGCGCCTTATCTATTATCCCGACAGTGGTCTTAAGGACATCGAGATAGGGCTCGTCGGCGTACAGGGTGACTATCCCCTCACCGGACTGTAGCGGGTAGGCCATGTCGGCGATGACAATCCAGTTCCGGTGGCCCAGAAGAGGCATCATCCCCTCCAGACGGGACTTCCAGTCCTCCTCGGGAGCGACCCCATTGTTTTTCGACAAGTCGACGGCACAGCCGGAAAACGCGGCCGCGCAGATGGCGGTCGCTAAAAGGAAACTCTTGATATTCATACCACTACAGTTTCATTACCTTGTATACGACAAAGCGGCAGCCTTCTGACTTGCTCTTGAAACGGAACGGTTCCAGACGAGTCACGGAACGTCCCTGAGGAACCTGGACCTTTTTGAACACCTTCCGCTCCAGAACCCTTCCCCTCTCGTTCTGAAGCTCGACCGTGAGATTCACCGAGCAAGACTCATCCATATTGAATATCACCGGCTGGATCGAATCCCCGGGGCCATAGACCGTGTCCACGTCCCCGCTAGCCGCCCAGAGCCGGCCGAACGCCATCCTGTTGGCGTGAAAGGCCAGTTTGGGGACACGGAAAGGATCCACGAGAGGCTTCTGGTAGGTGAACATGTTGGGGCCGGACTCCAGAGAGCACCAAGAGAAACCGCAGACTCCGGAAAGAATCTGCAGCTTCATCGACTCCCAGGCGGAGAAAGCCTGGTAGCCCTGGCTCTCTCTCCACTCGTCAAAGCCCAGGAGGCGCCCTATGCTTCCCCGCTCATAATTCTTCTCGTAAGAGGATATCTCGTACCAAGGCTCCTTCCTCGCCAACCTCCAGTTCGGCTGGGCGATCTCCTCCTCGTGCTCGATATAGAAATAGCACAGGTCCCTGGCCTCCAGGCAGGATTTGGCGAAGGGCCGGGGATAGTTCCTCAGACCGCTCCAGTCGTTATCATAGCCCGTGTATGAATCCTGGCTCCCCCTTGTCATCATCCTGTGCGAAAGCCAGGGGTTGGGGGCGTGAGTCCCGCCTTGATAGTCAAGGGTGCCGTCGTAATTGGCGTAATGGAGATGCTGCCAGAAAGAGGTCGGTGAGACCAGACGGCTGCTGTCAGTGCTTGTGATGGCCGGGACGATCGCGTTGATGTAGTCCTCCGAGTCACTGAAATCGTGTTTCTTGAACTGGTTGGGATGGTTGCTCGCCTCCCACATCACGATGGAGGGGTGGTTGAAGACCTGCCGCATATAAACCGGGTAGTTGGCGATGTCCACATTCCAGACCTCTCCTTCCCTGATCCAGCTGGAGGTCTGCCAGATGATGTAAAGGCCGAGCTGGTCGGCGTATTCGGCGAAGCGGGGGTCATTTATGCCGCTCGGGGCCTCGTTCTCGGCGTGGACGTGGATCCTCAGCAGGTTGCCGAGGGCCTTAGCCATCATCAGCTCGCCGGTAAGCTGCTCGTAAGTGGCGCATCGGACCGTCTTCGCCACTGACTCGAGCGGCAGGCGATAACCGAATGTCTGTCCGCCTCCAAGGATCTCAGGCTTGCCGTTGATGTACAGCACACCCTCCTTCTGCTCGATGAACCGCACGCCGGTAGTGGTCACAAAGTCATCCACCGGCTTTCCGTCCCGGTCTTTTAGAATAACCTCCACTTTGTAAAGATGTGGGTCTGAAGGAGACCACAGCTCCGGTGACGGAAGAGGGGCGTCAACGCTAACCGGGAAGTCACCGGGCCGGACATCTATCTCTTTCTCCACGCTGGCGGCCAGTGGTCCCTCAACTGGGAACCAAGGGTAATAGTTCACTGTCAGGGATCCTTCCCAAGGGTGTGTGGTGTCGTTTCTCAGGGTTATCTTATGGTGCTGGACAGCGTCAGGGCCGTCAATGGAGAGCGTGTGGACAAGGCCTTCGGAGATATGACAAACCCCGTCGGTCAGGACCAGCTCGGTCCGTCCGAGGAACCATCCGAAGTTGTGGTCGTTGGGGGCGTGGAACACCGTCGCGTCAGTGTAGTACGGTTTGACCTTCACGGCTATGATGTTCTCCTTCCCCGGATTGAGATATTCAGTTATGTCGATATTCCTCGGCAGACGGCCTTTGAGGACGGCGGCGGGAGAGCCGTTGACCCAAACCTCACCGGCCGGATCGAGGGTCTCCATCACAAGAGCCGCCCGGGTGAAACCGCCCACCTTGACCTTTGTCCTCAGGTAATAGTCCTCCCCGGCGCCGCTGAAGCCCCCGTGAGGGGAAGGGAGCCTCACCAACTCCCAACCGGAATCGTCGTATGAGTCTTTCAACCAGCCTTCCATCGAAGGGACTGGCTCGAAGTCCTCGTCGAGAATCATCTCGGTCCAGTATGGTGTCGCGGGGTCATCCTCCTGATGACAGGTGAAATTGTACAAGGATAATCTCTCAACAGAAGCCCGCCCCTTCCTCGCGGAGATTGAGAAAGCTGTTATCTTGCTCCCGGAGACCTTAATACCTGTCCCCGAGCCTATCGAGGGACCCACGAAAAGCCTTTTGTTGACAAGGTCCCCGTAGATCTCGAACTCCTTGAGAGTTCCCGACTCAATCTCAACGGTCTCCCCGTTATCCATCGTGAACCGGACCTTGACTCCGAGAGCCGGATCGGCGACAGACAGGCTCATCCTGAAGCGCCAGTCCAAAGGTTTTATCGGCACGGACGCTGTGGCGTCGTCGAGAATCAGACAACCCCCAGCGATCTTCGCCCCGGAAGCCGTCCATTGGCTCCAGAGCTCCTTTACCGCGGCCTCTTTGCCTTTCTTATATCCGTAAGCGCGCCACTCCTCCAGACGTATGGTTCGCCTGACCGATGTCAAGGGCTGGGGCTTGATACTCGAGAGTCGGCGCCTCACATCCACGTCGGTGAAAAGCGGCTTGTCGAGATCCCTGTCCCCCCAGAACCTCGAGGCATAGCCGGCGTAGCGACCGAGCGCCTCGACCCTTCCCTCAGTGTCCAACCATTCGGTTTCCCCGTGGAAGTCGGTCACCCCGTCCGCCTTTGAGTCCTTAGTGAGATAACGCATCTCGAAAGTCGTCATTTGCTTCTGGGCGAAGAGATTACCAGCCAAAAGCGCCATCATGGCAAGGCCGGCGGCTATTCTGTGTCTGAACATAATCGTGGTGGTTTCATACAAAATTATTATTTTCACGTTAAATCCGAATATTTTTTTACGGCATGAGATCAATCGCGTTGACTTTGTCGCTGCTGCTCTCGCTCTCAATGGCGGCCCAAGACTTCCCTGGAGTGAAATCCTCATGGGAGGGATGCGACAGGTATGACTTCAAAGTGGAGGGACGCGACGCCCTCGTCGTGATCCCCAAGGAGGCGGCCCCGGGCAGGCCATGGATCTGGCGTCCGGCCTTTTTCGGAGCCTTCCCCTCAGTCGACCAAGCCCTGTTGAAGCAGGGGTGGCACCTGGCGTATTACGATGTCACCCATCTCTACGGCAGCCCCAGGGCGGTTCGCCTGTCCAAGAAGTTCTATGACTATGTGGTCCCGGCGTTCAATCTTTCCGACAAAGTCGTCGTGGAGGGGTTCAGCCGGGGAGGGTATATGGCCTTCGCTTGGGCGGAAGCCTATCCCGAGACCGTCTCGAGCCTCTATGTGGACGCCCCTGTCTGCGACATAACATCCTGGCCGGGAAGGCATCAGCCTGAGTTCTGGCAGGGCTTCCTCGAGGAATGGGTAGTGAAGGACGAGGATGTGGACAGCGGCTTCACCGGCAACGCCATCCAACGGCTCCCCACGATAGCCAAGGCCGGGATCCCTATCATCTCAGTCTGCGGAGGGGCCGACGAGGGGGTCCCCTACAAGGACAACATGGAGAAGGTGAAAGCGGCCTACGAGGCCCTCGGCGGCCTTGTGGAGGTCATAGTCAAGCCCGACTGCGGCCACCACCCGCACAGCCTGGAGGACCCCACCCCCGTGGTGGATTTCCTGGATATGCACAGGAGGGAGTTCAGATTGTCAACGAATATTCACCATCGGGCGTCGCTGGACAACTCGCTCCACAAGATTACGGTCGGGAAAGAGGCGACCGTCGCCTTCCTCGGGGGTTCCATCACCGAGATGACCGGCTGGAAGGACAAGGTCAAGGAGAACCTCGGGAAAAGGTTTCCGGACACCAGATTCACATTCATCGACGCCGGGATATCCTCACTCGGCTCCACTCCCCACGCCTTCAGGTTCGAGGAGGACGTTCTGGCGAAAGGGACGCCGGACCTCCTCTTCGTCGAGGCGGCCGTCAATGACGACACCAACTTCTTCGACCCGCGCGGACAAACGCTCGGGATGGAGGGCGTCGTCCGTCACGCGTTGAGAGTCAACCCGTTGATGGACATAGTGTTCCTGCATTTCATCCATGAACCTTTCATCCCGCTTCTGGACAGCGGGGAGATCCCCGACGTGATCTTGAACCACGAGAGGGTGGCTAACCACTACCACCTCAACTCGATCGACATGGCCTCTGAGGTGAGCGCCAGGATGAGGGCCGGGGAGTTCGACTGGAAAAGATTCGGCGGCACCCATCCCGCGCCATTCGGCCACAGCGTTTACGCGGCGATGGTCGACGGACTGATAGACGGGGCCGTCAAGCCCGACGGGAAGTATGAGGTCAGGCCCCACGACATTCCTGAGAAGCCGCTTGAGGTGGACAATTACGGGAACGGCCGGCTGCTGCCTCCTTCCGCGGCGCGGAAAACCAAGGGCTTCCGCCTTGAGGAAGACTGGGTTCCCACCGACGGAGCCGGGACAAGGAAGCAATATGTCCACATCTCCACCCTGGTCTGCGAGCAGGGCGGCTCGCTAACCCTGGAATTCGAGGGGAAGGCGGTCGGGCTTTATTGCACCTGCGGCCCGAACGCCGGGGTTCTCTCCTACACGATTGACGGGAAGGAATACGCCCCGTTGGACACCTTCACCCCCTGGAGCGGAAGCCTGCATATTCCATGGGTACACATGCTCGACGATGACCTTGAGCCTGGCCGGCATATTCTTAAATTAAAGGTCCTCAAAGGCGAGAGGCAAGGTTGCTACATACGGGATTTCGTGGTTAATTGACAGTTATGAGAGTTAGACACTTCATCGGCGCTATCGCCTTCTTGGCGGCGCTCGCGTCTCTGGCCTCTTGTGAAAACATTTCCCCAGACGAGGCGGAGGCCATCCTCAGACGGCAGACGGTCAAGTTCACGCGGCCTCCCGAGGTTATCCCGTCCTCTCACTCAGTCGACGCCCCGCTGCTGGGGAACGGATACACCGGAGCCGCCTTGTCAGGCCCCCCGGAGAGTCAGGTTATCTACTTGGCCCGCAACGACTTCTGGAGGCTGAGGTCCGCCCATGACGAGTCCTGGCCACTGGTCCTCGGGCTGGTCAAACTGTCAATTCCCTCCCTAGAGGGGGCCACCTATGAGGTTGACCAGAGCCTTTATGACGCCACCACGACGGCCCGTTTCAGCAAAGGCGACCTGACGGTGACGCTCGAGACTTATATGGCCGCGACGGAGGACATCATGGTCATTAATCTCAAGTCAGAGGGAGGCTCTCCGGTGAAGGGCACCATCGAGTTGTGCCAGCCGGAACCGGACAACATATTCACGGACATCCGGGAGAGCGGCGTCACGCCGGAAGGGATAAGGTACATATCCCGTGGATATGACGACCCTTCGGTGGACATCCCCACAAAGGCCGCTGTGGCGATGAGAGCCGCGACAGGAGCCGACGGCTCTTTCACTTTGAGGCCAGGCGGGAGCATAACTACAGTTCTAACATTCTCAAGTAACTTCAAATCAGACGATTGCGTCAAGGCGGCAACAGGTAAGGCCGCGTCATGCGGCAAACGGGAGCTGGCCGCCGCGAGAAAGGCTCACGAGAAGTGGTGGAAGGAATATTGGAACAAGTCCTTTGTCAGCGTCCCCGACCCGGACATCGAGAGGCAATATTATCTGTCTTTGTACGGGATGGCCTCCTGCAGCAGGGATCCCGACTTCCCGCCGCCGCTTTTCGGGACTTGGATAACCAAGGAGCCGCCCTCCTGGATGGCGGATTATCACCTCAACTACAATTACCAGGCTCCCTTCTATGGCCTGTACTCATCGAACAGGCTCGAGCAAGCCGATCCTTACGACGCCCCGCTGCTGGCCTCCATTCCTTTCGGCGAGTATTACTCGGAGAAGGTCACCGGGATCCCCGGGGGAATCTTGCTCCCCGTCGGCATCGGGCCCTTGGGTATCGAGACCACCCGCTGGTCCGCCTCCTTGGAGGAATCCCACCAAGATTGGGTCGATAGCGGGAACATCGAGGCCGGAGGCATGTTCTGGGGCCAGAAGAGCAACTCGGCCTACGCGGTCGCGGACATGGCCATGCGGTTCTACCGCACATGGGATGAGGAATACGCCAGGAAAGTCTATCCATTCGTTAAAGGCGTGGCGACATTCTGGGAGGATTATCTCACTTTCGACGGGGACCGCTACATTATCCTCAATGACGCGATCCACGAGGGAACCGTGGGGACGATGAACCCCATCGCCTCGTTGGGCCTTGTCCGGATGGTGATGGAGACGGCGTTGGACATGAGTGAGCTTCTGGGTGTTGACGAGGACCGCGGACCTGTCTGGAAAGACAGGCTCGACAATCTCTCAGGGTTCCCGGTTCAGGAAAGGGACGAGAAACTTGTCTTCCGCTACACGGAGAGAGGGACCGATTGGTGGCCGGACAACACTCTTGGGATCCAGCACATCTACCCCGCCGGCCAGATCGGTCTGGCGAGCGACCCGGATCTTCTTGAGGTGGCCTGGAACACGGTCGATGCCATGGGCAGATGGCTGGACTTCAACGGGAGCAACAGTTTCTTCCCGGCCGCCGTCAGGGTGGGCTATCCCGCCGACAGCATCCTGACTCATCTGAAAGAGTATTCCCTGCACACCTACGGCAACGGGTTCCAGCTCGGGAATCCGCACGGTGACGAGAACTGGAGTACCGTGCCCAACACCATCAACGAGATGCTTTGCATGGGGCATCAGGGAATAGTCCGCCTGTTCCCAGTGTGGCCGCGGGATCTGGACGCCTCGTTCCATCAGATCAGGGTGGAAGGGGCCTTCCTCGTGTCAGCCTCTCTCAAGCAAGGTGTCGTCGGAGAGGTAAGGATATTCAGTGAGAAGGGGCGGGACCTGACTCTTCTAAATCCTTGGAAAACTCCGGCGGACACAATAAAACTCCCCACCGTCGCCGGCGGGGAGTATATTCTGAAACCTGAACAGTATCAGTAGGTTAGCCTACAGATTAGGGTTCTCGGTCTTCCAGTCGGCGACAGCGGGGATAATCCCGAGGCTGATAATCTCGTCGCGCATCTTGCAGAGGTGGGCATAGGAGGCGTCGAGAGCGGCCATCTCCTCAGGGGTACCCACAGGGTTGGTGAAATGGACACCGGTCGAGTCAATGACGGTGGGCATGGCCATCATCACATTCTGGTACTTCTCGTTGTTGACATATGTGCCGGCCGGCCAGGTGTAAGGCTCTCCGCCCATGGCGGCCTCGATCATCTTGACAGCGCAGTAAGCGGGGCTCTGGAAGGAGCTGCGGCCGCGGAGCTTGATGATGTTGCTTCCACCCTGGATAGTGTTATGCTTAATCTCGGCGAAACGCTCCTCGGAGAGACCCATCTCGGCGAGAGGCTTGCCGTCAATCTTGACCTGGGAGGCGAAAACCGCCATGGCCTCGCCGTGACCGCCGTAGGTGTGGGCGCCGGTAACCTTGCACTGCTGGACACCGAACTCCTGGGCGAGAGCCTCCTGGAGACGGGTGCTGTCGAGGGCCGCGAGAGAGGTGAGCTTCTCAGGCTTCAACCCGGAACGGATAAGGGCGGTGAGGGCGGTGACATCGGCGGGGTTGAAAATAACCACCACGAATTTCACGTCAGGGCAATACTTCTCGATGTTCTCGCCGAACTCGGCGGCTATCTGGCAGTTGCCCTTCAGAAGGTCCTCCCTGGTCATACCTTCCTTGCGGGGGGCTCCACCGGAGGAGATGATGTATTTGGCGTCCTTGAAAGCGACGGCGGGGTCGACGGTCGCGGTGATGTTAACTCCGGGGAAAGCGCAGTGGTCCATCTCGGCGAGCACGCCCTTGAGGCCGGGCTCGAAGATGTCATAAAGGCAGATGTTGGGGGTAAGTTTCAGCATGGCCGCTGTCTGGGCCATGTTCGATCCGATCATACCGGCGGCGCCGACGATGACCAGTTTGTCATTTGTCAAGAAACCCATTGTTTTGATATTAATTAGTTTTTAACGTTATTCCGGAAAAGCGACACAAAGATAATAATTTTTCATTATATTCGCGTCGATAATAAGACAACAAGTCACATGGAGCCTCCCAGTTGTATATTGACTGACAACACTTCCGACGCGGATCCCCGATCTGACGATCCGTTGTCTTATACCCTAATGAATATTAATTATTTCCTCGCCGGAGAGTTCCGGGGAGACCTTTAATTATGGCACTATATCTAAAAAAAGAATTGGAAGAGAGCCGGTCGCTCGTGGGCGTCTGGCAGATAACCGAGACTGAAGAGGAACTTCGGGAGCTGGCCTCCGTGCCCAGCGACGAGATGGAAGAGATCTCGTTCATCAGCAGCGAGTCACTGCGCAAGCAAAGGCTGGCGGTCAGGGCCCTGCTTTGCGAGTTGTTCGGGGAGAAGGTTTACCTGAGCCACCATGACAACGGCAAGCCCTACCTCGAGAACAGCGTCACCAACATCAGCATCACCCACACCGCCAAATACGTGGCGGTGATCCTCAACGACAACGAGGATGCCGGAATCGACATCGAGTCCCTCGCCAGGGATTTCTCTGTCGTGGAGCGCAAGGCTCTCTCGGAGGACGAGATCGACGACCTCGAGGATGACAAGCGCAACGAGCAGCTCGCCATCTACTGGTGCGCGAAGGAGGCCATATTCAAGCTGGTCTCGGCCTACCACGTGGATTTCGCGGAGCAGATCGAGGTGGAGCGCTTCCGCCCGAGGGGAGAGGGTGAGCTCGACGCGACCTTCATCCACAAGGACGGTTACGAGGAGGACTTCGAGCTTGAGTATATAACCTTCGACAACCACGTCCTTGTGTGGGTTGTCGGATAATATAACTGAATATCAAACCTTAAAAGCAATAATACAATGACCGCTATTATCATCCTCATCGCCCTCGCGTTGATCATAGGACTTTACATTTTCAAGACCCAGCGCGAGCTCATCAGCCTGGAGGAGAAGATGAAGAACGCTTTCGGGCAAATCAACGTCCAGTTGAAGACAAGGTGGGACGCTGTGACCAACCTCGTAGAGATGACCAAGCAGTATACTGTCCACGAGCATGACACACTGACCGATGTGATTTCCCAGCGCAGGGTCAACAATGTGTCCCCCGAGCAGGTCGCCGACCAGGACAACGCCATCCAGACTGTCCTGACCCGCCTCAACGCCGTAGCCGAGGCGTATCCCGACCTCAAGGCCAACTCGATGTTCACCGACACTATGGCCAGCATCCGCCAGTATGAGGAGAATGTCCGTGTGAGCAGGATGGTTTACAATGATTCCGTCACGAAGATGAACATGATGGTCCGCCAGTGGCCGTCCTCGATAGTCGCGTCGATGCTGCATTTCACCACTCACGACCTTCTCCCTGAGGACACCGCCAAGGCCGAGGCTCCTTCCGTCTCCGACATTTTCAATAAATAATCCACCATGCGGCCGCTTCGGGTTTTCCTGAGCGTCGTCCTGCTTGCGTTTTCCGTCACGTCTCTGGCCCAGAGCCAGGTTGATTCCGTGCGGATAGACGTCGAGTTGCGGGACGACGGCTCCGCTTTTGTGAGTGAGAGATGGGTCATCGATATCGATGACATGATCACCGAATGGTACCTCGCGAAGGAGAATCTGGGCAAGATGACAATCCGCGACTTCAGTGTCACGGACGAGTCCGGCTCCAAGTATATGAATGAGGGAACGGGCTGGGTTGTCAAGCGTTCCCGCCAGGATAAAGCCCGCAGGTGCGGAATCGTTGAGAAATCAGACGGTTACGAACTATGTTGGGGAGTGGGCAGCTCGGGTCGTCACGCCTACACCGCCACCTACACCATGACCGGCCTTGTGAAAGGATATTCCGACGCCGAGGGTTTCAACCACATGTTCGTGACTCCCACGGACGGGAACCCGGGTAGCGTTATCATGAATATACGTAAACAAGGGACCATCCTGACTGGAGACAACACCAAGGTGTGGGGATTCCGGTTCAAGGGCGAGGTCGAGGTTCTCGAGGGAGCCGTCAAGTATTGGTCGACCGAGCCGTTCTCGAGCGAGAGCGCCCTGGTGGCCATGGTCGCTTTCGAGAAAGGCATGTTCGAACCGGACCTGAAAGTCGACAAGAGTTTCGAGGATGTCAAGAAGCAGGCTTTCAAGGGGAGCGATTACAAGAAGCCTAATCGGAGCCTGGAAGAGTTTCTCGATGAGTTGTTCGGGCTGTTCATCGCTTTCCTGGCGTTTCTGCCGGGCGTGGCCGCGGTGTGGAAGTATTTCCGGGACCGCAAGCTCAGGAAAGCTCTTCTCGGAGGCAATGAGAAAGATGTGGACTGGTTCCGGGACGTGCCCGTGGGCGGGAATCTGCGGAAAGCCTCCAATATCATCCGTCTGATCTCGGGGAAATCTTCCTCGAGACCCGGCGCTGAGAGCCAGAACTTGATCGCGGCGTACATGATGAGGCTCTTCTACCGAGGGGCTTTCGAGCTGGTGCCTCAACTCTCCGGCGACCCGGCATTCAAGATCAATGACTTGATTATCAAGGACGACGAGCCTCGAGGCTCCGACTTGAACTTTGAGATGGATCTCTACAATTTCTTCAAGGAGGCCGCCGGCGACGACGCCATCCTCCAGAAGAAAGAGTTGAAGAGATGGGCCAACTCCCATGGTAAAAGGCTGTACGAGTGGCAGAGTGAGGTAAAGGATAATTCCACGCTCAAGACCTTGAACGCCAAGGATGTTCGGGAAGTCTATGGCCTTAAGAAATTCCTTAAGGACTTCACCCTCATCAAGGACCGCGGGACCGTCGAGGTCAAGCTTTGGAACAATTACCTGATTTTCGCCTCGCTGTACGGGATAGCCGAACAGGTCTATAAAGACTTCAAGAAAGTCTGTCCGGAGTATTTCACCCTTTCCAAGACCATGAGCCAGTTCCAGGACGTCACCCCTGTCGTCCTCTGGAACACTATCGGCGACACCTCGCGCTATTTCAACAAGTCGGCGTACAACTACGCTTCCCGCCAGAGCGTCTCGTCAGGCGGCTCCCGCTGGGGAGGCGGAGGAGGGTCCATCTCCTTTGGAGGCGGAGGAGGCTTCTCGGGCGGAGGCCACTCCGGTGGAAGATAAATAGCATCATTCTTGCATGGCATTCCCCGGTTGTTATCCAGATTGTTTGAGATGAGACTGGTTAAAAGATTAATAGCGTCGCTCATATTCCTGTCCTCCATGGCGGCGGGACAGGCTGTCTCCCAGAACGTGAAGACTATTGGGGACAATGACGGCAAACTGATCGACGCGGTGGGAGCCATCGGCGAGGGGCGGGTCGAGAGAGCCTCTTGGTTATTGGACGAGATTGTGAAGAGCGACCCGGGCAACGACGCCGCCTGGTATTATCTCGGTCTTTGCGACTTGTATGCAAGGGACATCAAAGGAGCCCGGGAGGCGTTTAAAAAAGCCTCCGAACTGGATCCGGGCAACTATTGGTACAAGGACAGGCTCGCGCTGGCGTATTCGATGACCGGGGAGGACGACCTCACCGTAGCCACATACGAGGATCTGCTGAAAGAGTTCCCGAAGAAAAACGATCTCTATTTCACACTCGTCAACCTGTACCTCAAGCAGAACCAGTTTGACAAGGCGATAGCGGCGATGGACCAGATAGAGACGGTCTTCGGGAAGAGCGAGAGCGTCACGGGAACCAAATATGACATCCTGCTCAGGCAGAACAAGCCCGAAGAGGCTCTGAGAACGCTGGAGGAATATAATAAGGAGTATTCCTCCCCTTATGTGCTTACCAAACTCGGGGATCACACCCTGGCCGAGTACAAGGACTCCCTAGCCCTTGATTATTATAAGGAAGCTCTTGATATTCAATCGGATTACATGCCCGCCCTGCTCGGTGAGGCGGAAGTGTACCGTATAAGGAGGAACCACGACGGATTCTTCGGCACATTGAGGAGATTCGTGGATGACACCCAGACGGAGCCCCAGGCGAAGAGCCAGTACCTCAGCCTGCTGCTCCAGAGGTCGGAGCCACGGTTCATCCAGAGTTTTATGCCGAGGATAGACTCTTTGTACGAGACCATGACCCTAAGGCACCCGGCCGACAGCGAGGCGCTCAAGGCCGCCGGGCTGTATTACTATGCCACAGAGCGGCTCGACAAGGCCAAATCCGTGATGAGAAAGAACATGGACCTGCATCCGGAAAGTTTGGAGGCCGCCACGACATATGTCCAGATTCTGGGATACATGAGCGATTGGGACGGACTCTACGCGGCGGCGGACAGCGCCCTGGCCAGGTTCCCCCGGGAGACAGGCTTTCTCGAGATGAAGAACGTGGCCTGCTATAACAAAAAGGATTGGCAAGGTATCATCCAGAATTGCGCGAGAATGATCGCGATAGCGCCGGAGGACACTTCGGTGACCGTCCCGGCGCTCGCGAACATCGGAGACATGTATCACGAGATGGGCGACGAGAAGGAGGCTTTCAACTATTACAAGAAGGCGCTGAGACTCAACCCCGAGTACTGTCCGGCGTTGAACAACTACGCCTATTATCTCGCCCTTAAGGGGAAGAGCCTCAAGAAGGCGCGCGACATGAGCAGGAAAACCGTCGAGAAAGAGCCGGACAATTCCACCTATCTCGACACGTACGGCTGGATACTTCATCTGCTAGGCAAGGATCATGACGCCAAGGCGGTGTTCAAGCACGCTCTGCTCTACGGGGCGAACGACAGCGCCGTGAGCCTGGATCACTACGCCGAGGTGCTCGAGGCGCTCGGGGAGAACGACCTCGCCAAAGTGTACAGGACACGGGCCGAGAAAAAGAGATCGGAGGGGAAAGAGTGATGAGGAGATGGGCCGGAATAGCGCTGAGTCTCATCCTCGCCTTCTCGGCGGGGGTCAACGCCGTTCACGCCCAGGACACCAAGGCCCAGGAGACAAAGAAAGCCAGGCTTCAGAAAGAGATCGCCATTCTCGACGGTCAGATAAAAGCCATAACGACCAAAAGCGCAAGCGCCATAAGCAAGCTCTCGCTAATCCGTAAGAAAGTGGACGCCAGAAAAGAGCTTGTCGCCGAGAGCGACAGGGAGATAGCCGGGCTCAACTCCTCCATACATGAGAAGGAGGAGGAGATCAAGCTCCTGCAAGCCCGCCTGGACACACTCTCGGATCATTACGACAGGCTCGTCAAAGGCGCCTACAAAAACCGTAACGCCAAGGTCTGGTATATGTTCATACTCTCGAGTGACAACATCGGACAGGCTTTCCGTAGATACGGTTATCTCCGCGACCTCTCGAAACAGATGAACGCCCAGGCCGGGAGAATCATCACCGCGAGGGACACCCTCGAGAAAGAGCGGGCGGCCTTGACAGAGCTGAAAAAGGAAGCCGAGACCCTCAGGAGCCAGAGAATGGCCGAGGTCGGGAAGCTGCAAGCGGAGCAGAATGACTCCCAGAAACTTGTCAATCAACTCAAAAGGGACAAGAAAAGGTACCAGCAGGATCTCTCCCAGAAAAAGAGAGAGGTGGAAGCCCTGAACCGTGAGATTCAAAAGATCATCAACGAGGCCCTGGACCAAAAAAGCGGAGGGAAGAAGTCTTCCGCGAAGGCCTCGGCGCCTATCGACTACACCTTGGCCAAACAGTTCGAGTCGAACAAGGGCAAACTGCCCTGGCCGGCCGACGGGGCGGTGGTGGACCACTTCGGCCAGCGCTACGACCCGGTATACACCAACCTCAAACTTCCCTTCAACAACGGGATATCCATAGCCCTCCAGCAAGGCTCCGCCATCAAGGCCGTATTTGACGGCGAGGTCAAGCAAGTGGTCGTTATGCCTGGTTACAACAAATGCGTCCTGGTACAACACGGCAACTATTTCTCATTCTATTGCAAGATGGGCGCTGTCGGGGTCAAGAAAGGCGACAAGGTCAAGACCGGTCAGACTCTCGGCACAGTGGACACGATCGGCGGCGAGACACAATTGCACTTCCAGATTTGGTCCGGAAAGACTCCTCAGAACCCCGAGACATGGCTGAGACCGAGATAAAGATGAGACACGAGATCACCATAAAAGACCTTAGCGACATCGACAGGGCAGCCGGAGAGTTCCGCGAGGCCATCGGCGACAACAGGATCATAGCGTTTTACGCGCCGATGGGGGCGGGTAAGACCACGTTCACGACAGCTCTTTGCCGTAGGCTCGGGGTCAGGGAAGACGCCGTCAGCTCCCCCACTTTCGCCATCGTCAACGAGTACAGGACCGGGGACGGCGAGCCGATGTACCATTTCGATTTCTACAGGGTGTCAAAGGTCTCCGAGGCACTGGACATCGGTTTCTATGATTATATTGACAGTGGCTCACTATGCGTCATCGAATGGCCGGAGAACATTGAGGAGCTCCTTCCCGAAGAGACTTTAAAAGTATCGATAACCGCCAATCCCGACGGTTCCCGCCTGGTCAGCTGGGAGGACTGATTCCCCCTGTCAAATACCCTCTATCCTGTCGAGGAAACGATATGACGCGGCTTCCGCCAGGAACTCTGGCCTGATGGAGGCGGCGCCTTCCAGATCGGCGATCGTCCTCGCGACTTTCAGGATCCTTGAGTAGGCCCTCGCGGAGAGGCCGAGCTTGTCCATCATCCTTTCAATCAGTTTCCCGCACTCCTCGTCCAGAGGACAGTATCTCTCAAGCATCCGTCCGGTCATCTCGGCGTTCGTGAATATCCCCTCGCCGGCGAAACGGTCTTTCTGGACCGCCCTCGCCCTCATCACCCTGGCCGCGACCTCCGCCCCCGGCTCACCCTTCTTCCTCCCGACAAGTTTCTTGGTGTCCACGGGCCGCAACCAGAGTTGTATATCGATCCTGTCCAGAATAGGGCCGGAGAGTCTCGACAGGTAGGCGGCCCTTTGACCCGGGGTGCAGCGGCAACGGTCGCCCTCCCCGTAGTAGCCGCAGGGACAGGGATTCGAGGCCGCCACAAGCATGAACGAGGCCGGGTACTCCAATTTGGACCGGAGTCTGGATATTGTCACTTTACGGTCCTCCATCGGCCCCCTAAGAGCTTCTATGACGGATTTGGGCATCTGGCCGTACTCGTCGAGGAACAGTATCCCGTTATGGGCGAGGGTCACTTCCCCGGGCCTGATGTCCTGCCCCGCTCCGCCGCCTATGATGGCCGGGAGAGAGGCGCTGTAATGGGGCGACCTGAAAGGACGCTCCCTGATAAGCCCGATCATTGGCCCCTTCATCCCATAGACGGAGTATATCTTGCTCGTGACTATGGATTCCTCCTTGGTCATCGGGGGAAGAATACCGGAGAGCGCCTTCGCGAGAGAGCTTTTCCCGCTGCCAGGCGGGCCGATCATAATAAGGTTATGCCCTCCGGCCGCCGCGATCTCAGCCCCTCTCTTGGCGCTCTCCTGGCCGATTATCTCAGAGAAATCCATCACATCGAACCCGGACGGGACCCGTTCCGGAAATGCCTTCCCGACAGAAGAGCGGGGAAGGCATGCGTTCCAGACCAGAAGGTCGCTGGGGTCTTCCTCCTCCTCAAGGATTCTGAGGACGTCCATCAGGTTTCTTGGGCCGAATATCGATATTCCCTCGCACTCCATAGCCTCCATGGCCGATTCCAGAGGGAATATGCAACCCTCCTTCCCGAGAGTCGAGGCGAGATCCGCTATGGGAAGGGAACCCTGGATCTGACGGAGAGACCCGTCCAGTCCTAATTCCCCCATTATTATGTACTTCCCGAGGCCGGGCATAGCCCTTTGACCCGAGGCGGCTATTATCCCGAGCGCGATCGGAAGGTCATATCCTCCACCATTTTTCCGCAGATCCGCCGGGGCCAGATTGATGACAATTTTTCTCCCCGGAATATGGAACCCTAGCGACTGTAGCGCCGTTATGGTCCTGAGGAGACTTTCTTTTACCGCCACGTCGGCCAGGCCGACCAGATGTACTCCGATACCGGGAGTGATGTCCACTTCCACAGCCACCGGGACCGCCTCGATGCCGATGCATTTGGCGGCCGTGATGTTTATCAGCATAGCTCAAGTCTAAAGTTCGGGGCGAATATACGTCGTCCCGAACTCAAACCTTGTCAAAAACAGAAAAACCGATGATAAAAAACAGAAATTTATCTTTTTCGCAGACACTCGTGTATGAAGTTCCACGCCGGCTCCTTGTAATAACGGTGTCCCCCGTCTCCGACGGCGAGCGAGCAGGACCCCTTGCCGGCGGCTTTGAAAATCTCCTCTGTCTTAGCGAATTCCTCCCTGGCCCCGTCAATCGGGAATATCCCGTCGTCCTTGCCCTGGATCACACATAAGTGGCGTCCGGCTAGCAGGCCGGCCACATCCCCCATATTCCCGAGATCCAGCATTCCGGGAATATAGTTGCACTCGCAGTGAGGCATCGCAAGAATGCTTTTCTCATAAGAGCAGAAAGCGCCCGAGGGAAGGCAAAGCGCTATCCTCGTGTCTATGGCCCCGGCGTAAAGAGTCGCGGTCCCGCCCCCGGAGTGTCCCGAGACAATAACCTTCGAGGGATCAACCGGGAGGTTCGCGAGCGACCAGTCGATAATCTTCATGATGTCCCAGACCCTGTCCCCGACCGGAGTGCGGCCGACGAGGAGATCGTGTAGCGTATATTCATGGCAGGAGGAGGTGGCGTCCGACTTGAGCCCGGCCTCGCGGCGGGTCTTGCCGAAGCCCCTGGCGGTGGGGGCAATGGCGATGAAACCCTCCTGGACGGCCTGGACAGCGATATTCCTCTCCCCGTCCTCGGCGAGGGACCTGTCCTCCTCGTTCCAATACACACCGGCGTAGAGCTCGGTGTTTTTGGAATGACCGTGAGGGGTGATCACCAGTCCTGTTTTCCTTTCAACGCCTTTGGGCCGAAGGATGACGACCGGAAGGAGGACATCCGGCTCGGTCCAGATCTCCCAACGCTCACGAGTGTATGCCCCCATGTCCTCGCTGTCAGTCTGGCTCGCGGAAGGCTTGAAGCCGGCAAGCTCTTTTTTCATCCTCGTGACTCCCAGGGTCGCCTCCAGCTCGGACCGGAAGTTCTTTTGCCACTTACGGAGACTTCCTTTCCAACTTCGCCAGGCGTATTTCCCGGCGGCGTTGGAATACAGGGCGGTGAAATGGTCCTCAGACGAGGGGTAACCTGTCATATCCACTTGTGGGCGGCTGTAAACCGGTTTGGTCTCTTGTGAGAAAACAGGCGCGGCCGAGAGAGAGAACAACAACGCTAGAGTGACAAGAAGTGGTCGGCGAGATATCATGGCGAATGGTTTTTATCTTTCCGTAAATATACTGAAAGATACTTAATTTGAGTATATTTGTAAGACCAGACTGTATGATATGGACAATAGAGAGTTGACGGTATTTTGCAAGAACGACGGCAAGAACCATAGGATGGAGATAGGAGGGACATTGCGCGACCTCTCCAACAGGTGGTGCAAGACTGTGACGGACCCCAAGACAGGCCAGAGGCTCGATGTGATAGCCGCCCTTGTGGACAACAAACTCAAGGAACTGGACTACAGGCCGATGCTTTTCCATCAAGTCGAGTTCATCGGATTCAACCATCCCGACGGGAGGAGATGTTACCTGCGCTCGCTGTGTTTCGTCCTTCAGAACGCTGTCCGGAAACTCTATCCCGACAAGGTCCTGGTAGTCGACCATTCCCTTCCCAGCGGTCTTTACTGCGAGATCCACGAGATTAACAAGATGGATGACGGGAGAGGCCAGGTACACTTCGTCAAAGACGAGGAGATCGACCTGATCAAGAGCGAGATGAGGGATATCATCGCCAGGAACCTTCCTTTCAAGAAGGTTAAGATGAACACGGAGGAGGCCATGGAGATATTCGCGCGCAACCACCAGCCTCAGAAGGCGCATCTTCAGGAGAGTCTCGGGACTTTCATCTGCAGCGTCTATTATCTTGACGGGAAGGCTGACACCATGCACGGGCCTCTGATCCCTTCCACGGGCTTCCTCAAGACATTCGATATCACCGGGGTTGGAAACGGGTTCTGCCTCCAGGGGCCTATGATGACCGATTTCTCCAAGGTCACCCCTATGGCCCGGCAGACCAAGATAGCTTCAACCCTGAAGGAGTATTCAGACTGGTGCGCCATCATCGGGATCGAGAGCGTCGGCTCGCTGAACACCGCCATCAAGGAGGGAAGGGCGGTCGAGGTGATAAACCTTGCCGAGGCCAGGCACGAGCGCGACTACGCGAAGATCGCCGACAAAATCTATAAGAACCGGGGAGAGAAACGTATCGTCATGATCGCGGGCCCGTCGTCCAGCGGCAAGACCTCCTCTTCACTGAGAATCGCTCTCCAGTGCAAGGTTCTCGGCCTGAAGCCGAAAGTGATCGAGCTGGACAACTACTTCGTGGACAGGGACAAGACTCCTCTTGACGAGGACGGGAAACTGGATTTCGAGTCGCTCAAGGCGATGGACCTCGACCTGCTCAACAGCCAGTTGAACGACTTGCTGGACGGGAAGGAGGTCGAGATCCCGAAATATGATTTCAAGTCGGGCCGAAGGGTTTATGTCGGCAACAAGCTGCGCCTCGACGAGAAAGACCTCCTCATCATGGAAGGGATCCACGCGCTGAACCCGGAGATGACCTCCGCCGTGGACAACTCAAGGATATTCAGGGTGTACGCCTCCGCCCTCACCTCCCTGAACATCGACGAGAACGTGAATTTGTCGACTTCTGACAACAGGCTTCTTCGAAGGATGGTCAGGGATAACCGTGTCAGGGGTATAAACCCTGAGGACACTATTTTGAGATGGGACAGCGTAAGACGCGGGGAGACTAAGAATATATTCCCGTATCAGGAGAACGCCGACGCTCTCTTCAACTCGGCCCTGATCTTCGAGCTTCCGACGCTGAAGTATTTCGCCGAGCCGCTCCTTCGGCGCATCTCCCCATGCTCGCCGGCGTACACCGAGGCGGTCAGGCTACTGAAGTTCCTCGACTACATCGTCGCCCTCCAGCCAGCCGAGATCGCTGCCATCCCGCCGACCTCCATCATGCGCGAGTTCATCGGCGGCCAGACGCTATAAGCGGCGGAGACCGGATTAGATTATCTCGATGGCTCCTGACTCGATCCAGCCTTGACGGCCGTCGGAGAGGGAGATATTCAACCAATCCCCCACATTGTCGAGGATCTTGACCTTCGTGCCCTCATGGATGATGAAAAGATCCTTGCCGCTCGAGGGCGAGCTCTTCACCGATGAGACAGGCATCATGACTATGGCGCTGTCGCGCTTGGAGTAATCCCTCTTCTGCCATGTCGAGAAATCAAGGCACAGCAACGACAGGAAAAGGAAGACGATCCCGCAATAGAATCCGGCGCGGCGACGGCCCGTCGTGGATGACAGAAGAAACACCAGAACCGCCGCGAGGGTCAACGCGAGAAAGACGAGGAACAGGACAGCCCATGTGTCCGAACCCAGAGTATAACACATCTTCTTTCCCACGCTCTCAAGGATGAACTCCGGCACAGCCTCGATCCTGTCCTGGGTGAACCCTTGGGCGAACTCAAGGTTGTATCTGGCGTCGGAGAACGAGGGGTCGAGCCTCAACGCCCTCTCGTAGTTCAGGATCGCCTTCGGATAATTGGCGAGTTTGAACCAGGCGTCCCCGATGTTGTTATAAAGCTCGGGAGAGGCCACTCCGGTGGCCAATATCGCTTCCCAAGCGGCAAGGGCGTCCTGGTATCTTGTGTCGGAATATGCGGCCACCCCCTCTTCCCACAGGACAGAGGCGTCCTTTGACTCCAGTGCCGGAGCGGACTGATCAGTAACGGAGGATGTGGAATCCGCCGGGACCACGACCAACTGGTCGTTCTGAGCGTTAGCGTTGACCGAGAGCCCGAGCGAGAGCAGCAGAATCACAGCCGAGGTGATTCCTTTTGATTTGGGTCTCGCTGTCTTGAGACTCGAGTCGATGGCCGAGATCGCCTTGACGGCGCTCTCGTAATGGGCGTTCATCGCCTCGTGACCGGCGTCTGGGGAATATCTCGCGAACTCGCAGGCGTCGAGAAGGGCAGTGAAAGAGTCGGTGTCCTCTTTGGAGACTCCTCCCGTGAGCAGAGCCGACTCAATGTTATCCCTGCTTATGTCTGTCATGTCCATGGTTAGTTTATCTGAAACAAAACCGATCAAAGCCTTGTGAAGTTCCTCGTAGAAAGCCGTGTAGAGATTCTTGTCGAGGAACTCTCCGGCCTGCTTCAACCTCGCCTTGGCCATCTTCGTGGCGCGGCGGTTCTTAGTCATCGCCACATCGGCCCTCATGGCGGCGGCCTTGCGGAGGGCCAGCCAAGTGATCAGGAAGGACGCCAGCATAAGCCCCAGGAGAACCCAGAACAACGCCGAACCGGCGAAGAAGGCCCCTTCCCTCGCGAATGCGGGTTTCTTGGTCGTGATGAAACGGATGTCATCGGCCAGGCTCTTCACGTCCCTTCTCTCGACTCCCGGAGAGGTCACCGCGACTGGACCGGAGGACTCGGATCCCTTGCCCTTGGCGACCTTGATGTGAAGTGGCTCGGTACGGAGAGTCACATATTTCCCGGTGTTGATGTCATAGTAGGAATACTCGACAGGAGGTATAGTGAAATCACCGGCGCTACGGGGAATGAACGGGAACTCGAAAGACTTGCTTCCTGACGTGCCGCCGTTGCTTTTGTCGGTGTTCTCGGTCGATTTGGTGTCATAGACCTCGAAATCCGGAGGGAAATTTACCTTGGGCTGCTCGAGAAGCGAGACATTGCCCCTTCCTGATATCGTGATCACAAGCGAGCCGGCGTCATGGGTCTTAAGCTCACCCGAGGACAGACGGGCGGATATACCGAAACTGCCGACACCACCTCCGAATGAGGCCGGCTGGCCGGCGGGGAGAGGATTCACCTTGACCCTCACCGGAGAGGTAGTCACCCTCTTCCTGATCGTGCGATACTCGTCCTGGAAGAAACTGTCGAATATGCTGTTGGAAGTCGGTGAGTTGACTCTCACGTTGACCAGGCAAACCAGCTCGGCGGGATCGATCGTGATGACACCGGACTGCTGCGGGATCAGCGTGTAGGACCTTAAGACAGCGGTGTTGTAAATCTTATCGTCAAAACTTTCCCGCTTGAACTCTATGTTCGTCGGAGAATAAGTCTCCTGACTCCAGAAGCCGTTGAAAGTAGGGAACTTGGCGTTCTCGAACCCAGCGATGTTCACCCTCTGGTAAAGCTTCAAAGTGGCGGTTAGCGGCTCACCGATCACAACCTCCGA
>CADBRH010000015.1 GCA_902797035.1 uncultured Bacteroidia bacterium
CGGGTGGCGAAATGGTAGACGCGCTAGTTTCAGGAGCTAGTGTCAATTGCGACGTGTGAGTTCGACTCTCATCCCGCGCACGAAAGACGGTTCAGGACAATGTCCCGGACCGTTTTTCATTTTTTATTGCTATATTAGACGGGATTTGTCCCGCGAGTCGCGTTAATTTTTACGGTATGAAGAAGATATTGATGCCCCTGTTCCTGGCCGTGGCGGTCATCGGAATCGTTGTCTCATGTTCCGAGAAGGAGACTCCTGTGCCGGATAAGCCTTCCACTAATCCTGTGGCTGTCTCCGGCGTAACTCTCAACCAGGCGGCGGCCTCCCTGGCGATAGGGGAGTCCGTCCTTCTGAGCGCCAACGTGTCTCCCTCCAACGCCACCGACAAGTCTGTCTCCTGGACGAGTTCGGACCCCGGTATCGTGACTGTCTCCAACGGCATGTTGACTGGAGTCAAGGCGGGCACGGCCACGATCACCGCCACCGCCGGTGACAAGACGGCCACTTGCGTTGTCACGGTGGTCAAGGGCGGATTCCCCGAGGGGAAACTTCCTTCGGACAATGAGATCTGGTATACCACAGCGGACAACAAGCCTCTCACAAACGGGAAGATCCGTAACCAGGGATCAAGTGTCTTGCAGTCCGACAAATACAGCGGGGGGATGGGCATACTTCATTACAGCGTCCCAGTCACCTCGTTTGATATTCTGTCCGAAAGCTGGGATGATTGCCAGAGAGTGACCGGCATTCTTCTCCCTGATTGTGTGGAGACAATCACCGGAGGGGCGTTCCATTATGGATACAGTATTACGGAATTCAGGATTCCTGCCTCTTTGAGGGAAACCAGGAGCTCTTTTTCCTCGTTGCCGACGTTGGAACGCTTAACCGGCAATAATGTCACTGATGATGGTCGATGCTATATCGTTGACGGGACGCTGTTAGGTTTCGCCCCCGCCGGCATTGAATCCTTCGAGATCCCGTCCGGGGTTGTCACAGTGGGGGACGGGGCCATGGCCAGTACCATTAATCTGAAATCAGTTACCTTTTCTTCCAGCGTGAAAGAACTGGACAGGACGGCTTTCGCGTTTTCGGGCATCGAGGAGGTCACGATCCCTTCATCTATAACATCAATACATCCGCATGCTTTCGTATATTGCGGCAACCTGAAAAGGCTCCTTGGTGACAGCCAGTTCATCTCCGCAGACCGCAAATTCCTCTATGATCCCAATGCTTATTATCCGATGACAATGTTCTTCTTCGCCGGGAAGGATGACTCCTCGTATGAGATCCCAGATGGAATAAGGTGTATTGAGACTTACACTTTCGCCGGTTGTACCAATCTGAAGAGCGTCACGTTCCCCGACAGCATTGAACTCATACGCGGGACGGCGTTCGAGGGATGTGACAACCTGGAGACCCTGTATGGCAACCGGGTCACTTCCGATCACAAGGGATACATGACAGGTACCGGCTCCCTGCAATTCCTGTTGCCGAAAATCGAGGATGATTATGTCGTCCCTGACGAGGTCACCGCGATCGGAGAGAACCTCTTCGAGGGCAGGCATAATCTCCGTTCCGTCACAATGGGAGACAAGGTGACTTCCATCGGGAATTACGCTTTCGAGTTATGCACATCCCTCAAGACAGTGACCCTGTCCGCCAACTTGACTTCTTTCGGATTTAATCCGTTTATGCATGACGAGGCCTTGGAGGCCGTGTATTTCCGTAGCATAGTTCCCCCCGCTTACACTGATTACCAGTTCACCGAGGCGCCGGCCCTGAAATTCTATGTTCCCTCTCAGGCGTACAGGCTCTACACTACCAACCACGGCTGGAAGGACTACTGGAGTGTCATGGAGCCATACGATTACACTGATCTGCCCGAGCCGGATTTCTACTTGTCCAGCGATTATTCCAGGGAGGGCGAAGTGACTGAGTATCAGAAAGCCACGGAAGGGAATGGGATTGACATCGTCTTTATGGGAGACGCCTATTCCGACCGGGAGGTGGAAAGCGGCAAGTATTTGAGCGACATGAAGGCCAGCGTCGAGGAGTTTTTCAAGATCGAGCCATACAAGTCGTTCCGTCATCTGTTCAACATCTACTTTGTCACGACCGTTTCCGCCACTGAAGGATACGCCCGGGGCGGACAAAGTCTCGGGACGGTTCCGCTGATGGGCACGGCCCTTGAGGGGAACACGGCAAAGTGCTATGAGCTCGCGCTGAAAGCCATACAGGACGAGACGAGGATGGATGATGTCCTGGTGATTGTCTTAGGCAACCAGGATCTGTCCGGAACGGTCCGGGTTTCCGGCCTTTGCTATATGGATGATCCCACCGATTGGGCCGGACTGGATTACGGACGCGGGCCCAGCGTGGCGTTACTCCTCAAAATGGATGAGTCATTCAATGAGACAGGCAAGATCCTTCGTCATGAGGCCGGTGGTCACGGGTTCGCTAAACTCGGCGACGAGTACAATTATTCCGGATCCATCCAGAGAGACGATGTGAACAGGATTACTGCCCGCGAGCCTTACGGGTGGTATAAGAATATTTCCTTGACATCAGATCCCGCCAAGATCAAATGGTCGGCGTTCCTTTCCGACGATCGCTACAACAACGATGGCGTCGGGATATTCGAGGGAGCGTTCACATACCAGTACGGGGTGTGGCGTCCCTCTGAGGACAGCATGATGAAGAACAACATTGATGTGTTCAACGCCCCTTCCCGATACGCTATCTGGTACAAGATCCACAAACTGGCATACGGCAATGACTGGAAGGGCTCCTATGAGGATTTCGTGGCCTACGACGCCGTCAACAGGGGTGCCGCCTCTCAGTCCTCCCCGGCCTACCGGTCATCTCGGAGGTCCGGCCGTGTCCAGGGGTTGAGCCAGAAGGGCACCGCCCCAGTCGTGTCCGGAAGGACATGGCGCGAGATCATCAACCGTTAATGAATATCACTGTCAATCAATATGAAAAAGTATCTTCCCGTCATTCTGGCCCTGATGTGCCTTAACTCCGTCATGGAGGCCCAGACGCTGCAGACGGCTTATTTCTCCGATGATTTCACATATTCCTACAGGCTCAACCCGGCTTTCCACCCGAGCTACAGCTTTGTGGGTCTGCCCGTCGCGGGTGCCGTCTCAGGCTCGTACAAGGGGGATTTCTCATTAAGGGACCTCTATTACAAGAGCGGCGGCGAGAGTGTGACGTTCATGAACGAGTCCGTCTCCGCGTCCGACTTCCTCGGGAATTTCAGGAAAGGGATGAACAAGTTCAGCACCGAGTCTTACACCAACCTGCTGGCCGTGGGATTCAGGGCCGGCGGGCTGTACAACATCGTGGATGTCAACGTCAGGAACTACACCAGCGGCAAGCTTCCTTACGACCTGGCCCGTTTCCTTAAGGAAGGCGCGTCCGGCGAGGGGTCTTATGACCTTTCAGGCCTGAAGGCTCATACCACGTCCTTCTTCGAGCTGGGCATCACCTCCTCATGGAAAGCGACCCGGAAACTGACTGTAGGGATGCGTTTCAAGGGTGTCATCGGTTTCGTGAACTCCTATATCGACATGGACAAGTGGACCATCTCCGCCTCCGGGAACAAATGGTCTGTCTCGTCAGAGGGAGTCGTCGCAGCGGCCTATGACGGACTAAGCATCGCCGGGACACCCTCATACCAGGACCCTTCCGTAGAGCTGATAGATTTCCGCCACACAAAGGTTGGAAAGCCCAAGGGATTGATGAACGGATATGGTGTGGGAGCGGATGTCGGTATCCTTTATGACGACAGCTCGTGGCAGATCTCGGCCTCTGTCTCGGATATCGGTTGTGTCTTCTGGTTCCATAATCTTTACGGTCACGCCCCTTCGGGATCAAAGACTTACACCGCCTCATATACTCCTCACCACCATAGTGGAGAGACCATCGACAACGAGTTTTCGGACATGGGAGCCCTGCTCGGGGACGCTATGCCTTTCATCATGGAGGACGAGAACCAGTCTCTGGGACTTCTCCCTCTCACGGCGCGTTTCGGGGTGAAGTATCTCTATCTCTCCGACCTGTCTTTCGGAGGCTTGGCCACGTTCCGTTACAATGATATCTGCCCGTTCTGGGAGGCTCGCGGAAGTGTCAACTACAGGCCTGTGAAGCAGGTGGAGCTTGTCGGGAGCCTGGGTCTTGGCAGCCTTGGGATATGCGCTGGTCTCTTCGCCAACGCCCACCTAGGGTTCGTCAATGTTTTCGCCGGCACCGACAATCTCGTCGGTACCTCAGGCTCGGCGTTCATACCTTCCACCAAAGGCTCCCCGAACTTCGTGGCCGGGCTCAATATCGCCTGGTAGGCTTATTCGAACATATGGTGGCCGGGACCGGCCTCGTGGATAGTGTAGCTGTAGTCTGACATCGGGTCGGAGGACACCGCGGCTATGCTCTTCGGGACATGGATCGTGGCCGTGGATCCTGCCGGGACTGTGACCTCGACCTTGACAGCGTCGCCGTCATGGGTGACACGAGAGGTAAGCTTACCGTATGGGGTCTCTGTCGAATAACAGACATCCTTCAGTTGGGGTGAAGGAATCGGCCTTATGATAATGTGCTTGAAACCAGGGGCTTCCGGATCGGTGTCCACTCCGGCCAAGACCCTTGAGAACCAAGTGAGTCCGCCTCCGAACATGGGATGGTTCCTGGAATCCCTTCCGTTCCATTGCTCCCAAGTCGTGGTCGCGCCCTGCTCGATCCACCATCCGAAGCTTGGGAAGTCCCTTTGGTTCATTATGGTATAGGCAAGATCTCCCATCCCGTTCATGGAAAGGGTCTCGAAAAGATATCGGGTTCCGATAATCCCTGTGTTGAGGTGGCCGTTGTTCTTGACCTCGAGTTCTTCCCTCAATGTCGCCCGGACATCCTCGACCCTGTCTTCCGGCACTCCCATGTAGAGGGCCAGCACATTGGAGCCGTTGTCGCCGTAAGATCTGGTCTCCGGATCGTAGAAAGTTTGGTTGAATGCGTCCCGGATCCTGTCGCGGAGGGCGGAATATTCATTGGCGGTCTCATCGTCACCGAGCGCATAGGCGGCCAGGGCGGTGTTCCTGGCGCAGAGCCAGTAGATGAAACTGTGGACAAGCCCCTCGTCAGGGATCTCGTTGTTCATCGGGGGCAGCCAGTCCCCGAGGTTGTACCAATAGAAAGGATTGCCGTCCGGTGTGGTCTTGGCCACCTTGATTGTGCCGTCAGGCTCTGTCCATGTGCCGAGGTATTTGAGGTATCCCTTCATCCCTACGAGGCTCTTCTCCAGCAACTCCTTGTCTCCGGTCCTGAGATACAACTCCCACGGCATGATGCAGATGGCCGCGCCCCATGCGGGACCTCCGCCGCACATGGGCTCCCACGGGGCGCCGTTGGGCACGTACCCTGTCTCGGGATTCTGGCTCCCTATCACGTCGTCAATCCATTTGTTATAGAAGGAAGAGGCGTCGAAATATGACAGGACCGCGGCGATCGCCACTCCTCCGTCGCCGGTGTAGGGGAGACGCTCGCGGTGCGGGCAGTCAGAGGCGACGGCGCTGTGCATGTTGTCCATCTGGGCCCGCTCGAATATCTTTATGATATTGGCGAACAGGGGGTTGGAGCTGGTGAACTCAGAGTTGACCGGGACATCGGTGTTGACAGCCTCGGCGGTGACTTGACCGGGCTCAAGGTTCTTGATCCCGGAGACAATCGCCTCCCTGAACACGAACCACGTGAACTTCGGGGAATATTCCACCTCGCCGTCACCGGCGAAGATGTACTCGCATCTTGGGCTGGGATATTCGCTGATGTACTCTACCTTCAGGGTGTCGCCTCCGGCGCCAGTTATTCCCTTGAAGTGGAGCCATCCGGAGATTACCTCGCCGAAGTCAATCCTGAAGGAGCCGTCCTCGGTCTTCTCGAAAGAGACTGGCTTGAGGACGGACGTGACCTTGTCGGTGGGGCCGTTGTTGGCGGTCAGGGGACCGTCTGGCGCCGAGCGGATGACGGCGGCTGTCCAGGACGAGTCGTCGAAACCGGGCTTGTCCCAACCGGCCTGCTCCTCATTGGCGTCATAGACTTCGCCCGCCCAGATATCCCCGAACACATAGGGGGATGGCGCGGCCTTCCAGGAAGTGTCGCTGGAAATGTGCTCGGAATGACCGTCCTTGTAGGTCAGCTCGATCCTGGCGATGAGCCTCGGGACTCCGTAGGGCTCGCATTGCGCTGACTGGGCGGTGGGACGGGTGTGGAAATACCCGTTGCCGAGGGTGACTCCTATCGCGTTGGCGCCTTCCCTCAACATTCCGGAAATATCGTGACTGAGGTATAGGGTCTTGTACGCGGTGACCGCCGGGTCAAGAGGGATGCGGGGGTTGCTTCCGAGGAAGGGGCGTAGGGTGTAGTCGGTCAAACCGGGGGCGAGGAAGTCGTCGCCGACCTTGCCGCCGTTGACACGGGCTTCATAGTACCCCAGGCCGCTGATGTACAGCTCGGCCCTTTCAAGTCCTCTATCTACAGTGAATTCCTTCCGGAACATCGGGTAGCGGGTGTACCATTCGCCCCTCTCGTCCCTCTGCCATGAGGCGCCGATCCAAGAGGCGTCCCAGCCGTCCTTGGTCGGGCCTGTGGTCCACCTCGCGGGCTCGCTCCATCCGGAGACCTTCCCGTTCTCGCCCCAAGTCCTCACTTTCCAGTAATATACCTTCAGAGGCTCGAGGGCCGGACCCTCGTAAGGCACGAGGTGGGACTCCCCGGACTCCACGGGGCCGGAGTCCCATACGGCATCGCCTTTAGACTGCTTCCTGGATGTCGATACTATTATCTGATAGGCTTTCTGGGGTCTGGAATTGATCCAGCTCATCCTCGGGGCCGACCCGGCCTCGACAAGGACATCTCCCGTCTGGAGCTCGCACCGTAGCCCTTCCGGCCTCTCCCCGGCGCAGCCCGCGAGCAGCGTCACCGCCGCCATGATGATAATACTCTTTCTCATTATTTTATCGCTGTTCCCGCGGGTGCCGGGAGGCCCTTCATCCCCGAACCGCCGCTTCGCGGCCCCACCCTCGCTTCGCTACGCTCGCTCCGGTCCCCCCTCTTAACGTGCCGAGGGTGGCAGTGGTTCGGGTGACGAAGGCCTGCCGGCACCCTTGAATGTTAAATATGAGCTATGGAATATACGGGGGCGATCTCGGAGAGGCGGTCGCGGGCGTTGAGGCCGTCGAGCTCGACGATGAAAATAAACTCGTTGACCTTGACGGTATATTCCTTGCCGCCAATGACCAGCTTGTTAGCCGTGATGGCCTTGGCGATGCCCTCGGCGGTGCCTCCGGTGGCCAGCACGTCATCCACGATCGAGACGTGGATAACCCCGTCCTCGGCTGGTCCCGCCGCTATGTCGGAGTTCCTGTAAATCAACTTGTCGGCCCCGTATTCCTTCATGATCTCGATGGTCTGGAGGTCGTCGCCGCTGTACGGGAGTTTACCCCTTTTGCGGAACAGGATGACGTTCTCCACACCGCAGTCCGCCACGAGCAGTGGCGACGCGAAAAGGAAGGCGCGCGCCTCTGGACAGGCCACCGAGGGGGCTGTCACCAATTTGCCGACCTCTGCGATCACCTCGGCGAACACTTTCCTGTCCTGGAGATAGGGGATGATGTCCACGAACTTGATCCCTGGAGTGGGAAAGTCCTGGTAGAATTTCAAGGATTCCTCAAACATGGCTGTTGAAAACTTTGTGGATTTATTGTATAACAAAGATATGGATTTTCTCTGACTATCGGGTTAATTTTGTAAGGATAAATCCCGACTATAGTCCAACTTATTATAATTATGTCAACAAAACACATCATCGCGGCCGCTATCGCGGCGCTGGTCTTCTCTTTAGGAGCCAAGGCCCAGACCAATGTCCAGACTTTCTACGACTTCGGGAAGGATCGTCAGTATGTGACCACCACCTTCGAGATGTTCAAGGCGGACAAGTTCGGTGACTCTTTCTTCTTCATCGATCACTATTTCACGACAAAGGAGCAGCGGCCCGACGTGGCGAGCGCCATAAATGGCAGCTATTTCGAGGTTGAGCGCGGCATCAATTTCTGGCAGGAGAGCGGAATGAAAGATTTCAGCCTGCATCTCGAGTATGACGGTACCACCTGGGGACAGGGAACATGGTGCTTCGGAGCGAAATATTTCTTCCATTCCCAGGACTTCTCCAAGACTCTCTCGCTCTATGCCATGTACGAGACTTTCCGCGGTTTCGGTAAGGCCGACATTCCCGTGAAATTCACCGCTGTTTGGGGCATCAATAATCTGTTCGGTGTCAATGGCCTCACTTTCAAGGGCTTCGCCGATTTCTGGGGCAACAATACCCTGTGGGCGGACGGCTCCGTCACCAAGTGGACATTCCTGACTGAGCCTCAGCTCTGGATGAACCTTGGCAGCCTGTTCGACGGTCATCTCGACATCGGCGGCGAGATTGAGCTCTCCTACAATTTCGCCGGTAACAAGGGCTTCATGTGTAATCCCTGCGCCGGTCTCAGGTGGGCCTTCTAGTTCCCGGACATACACTCTAATCACATAGCACTATGGCAGAAACCCAAGTAAAAGCCCCCGAGAAGAAGGGCTGGCTGACAAAACTCTTCGGTTTCGACGGCTCCAAGATGAAGGTCTCCACCGAGATCATCGCGGGTATCACCACTTTCCTGGCGATGTCCTACATCCTGGCCGTCAATCCGTCCATCCTCGGCGACACCGGAATGGACAAGAACGCCTTGTTCACCGCCACTGCGGTCGCCTCTATTTTCGCCACCCTGGTGATGGCCCTTTACGCGAAGCTGCCGTTCGCCCTCGCCCCCGGCATGGGTCTGAACGCCTTCTTCTGCTACACCGTCTGCATCGGGATGGGATATTCATGGCAGTTCGCCCTCACCGCCGTGTTGATCGAAGGTCTCATTTTCGTGATCCTGACGCTGACCAATGTCCGTGAGGCGATCGTGAACGCCCTGCCTAAATCCATGCGAAGCGCCATCGGGGCCGGTATAGGCTTGTTCATCGCGCTGATCGGCCTCAAGGGAGGCGGAATCGTTGTTGACAGCCCCGCCACTCTCGTCGATCTCGGCACCCTCACGAGCGGTCCCGGTCTCCTTTCGGTGATCGGACTGATCCTGACCGGCATCCTCGTCATCCTGAATGTCCCCGGCGCCCTCCTGATCGGTATTATCGTGACGGCCGTCATCGGCATCCCTATGGGGATCACCAAGTTCAGCGGCTTCGTCTCGGCTCCTCCGAGCCTCTCGCCGATCTTCTGCAAGTTCGACTTCTCCCAGGTGTTCTCGCTTGATATGCTCGTCGTGGTGTTCACCTTCCTGTTCGTGGACATGTTCGACACCATCGGCACCCTGGTAGGTGTCACGACCAAGGCTGACATGGTGGACGAGAAAGGCAAGCCCATCCGTCTGAACCAGGCCTTCCTCGCCGACGCCCTAGGTACCATGGCCGGCTCCTGCCTCGGAACCAGCACGGTGACCACCTATGTCGAGAGCGCTTCCGGAGTCGCCCAGGGCGGACGCAGCGGTCTTACCGCCGCCTCCACGGCGGCCTGCTTCGTGCTCGCGCTCTTCTTCGCCCCGGTCTTCACCGCCATCCCCGGATCGGCCGTCTGCCCGGCTCTCGTGATAGTCGGTCTGTTCATGCTCAGCCCGATCAAGAACATTCCGCTCGACGATTTCTCCGAGGCTATCCCGGCTTATCTGACGATGATCCTTATGCCGATGACATACTCTATTTCCCATGGTATCCTCATCGGTCTCATCGCCTATGTCGTCCTGAATCTCTGCACCGGAAAGAAGTCTAAAGTCAGCTGGTTCATGATTGTTCTGGCCATTTTGTTCGTCCTAAAGTACATTTTCTTATAAGTTGTTGATAGCTAAGTAATTAACAACTACGTTACGAGGCTGTTGATAACTTTAGCGATTTCTTTCACCCTTAGGACGAATTATCTATTATATTTGCCGAAGGTTGGTTCGGACTGCCGGTGACAGTCCGAACCTCTTTACCCCCGAGGGGGGACTGGCAAGAAATCAAGCAACTCAATATATATGGATGTAACTGTACGTAAGACCAACGGTTCGTTTGAGGAGTACGACAAGGTCAAATTGATGAATGGCATACGCGAGGCCTACAAGACCGCGGGCGAGGAATGTCCCGAGGCCGTGGTGGTCTCTATCGCCGAGAACCTCTACATCTACGACAAGATCACAAGCCGTGAGATCCGTCGTCAGGTGGAGGAGAGCCTGATGTCCATCAACAAGAAGGTGGCCGTCGCCTACATCGAGAAATTCGACGCCGGCCTCGACCTCCGCAAGAAGAGGGACTTCATCAAAGACTATATCGCCGCCTCGAACGCCGCCACAGGCTCGAAGTTCGACGCCAACGCCAACGTGACCCGCAAGAACATAGTGACGCTCGGCCAGGAACTTTACAAGGAGAACAACATCAAACAGAACCGCTATATCATGAAGGACAAGATCAAGGCGATGTACGGCCGCGGCCTCGCGAACCAGTACATCAAGGATCTTGAGAGCCATGTCCTTTACAAGCATGACGAGAGCGGGACTCCCGGCTACCCTTAC
>CADBRH010000016.1 GCA_902797035.1 uncultured Bacteroidia bacterium
CATCTGCTCGAACTCCCTCATCCTGAATATGAACTGCCTGGCTACAATCTCGTTGCGGAAGGCCTTGCCGATCTGGGCGATACCGAAGGGGATCTTCATGCGGCCGGTCTTCTGGACGTTGAGGTACTCGACGAATATTCCCTGGGCTGTCTCGGGACGCAGGTAGATCTTGTCGTCGGAGGCGCCGGTGTTGCTGATCGCCGTGCTGAACATCAGGTTGAACTGCCTGACGTCAGTCCAGTTGGCGGTGCCGGAGATGGGGCAGACGATACCGCAGTCGATGATGATGTCCCTGTAAGCCTTGAGGTCGTTGTTGTTCTCGGCCTCGAGGTAACGGGCGTGCACCTCGTCGTACTTGGCTTTCTCACGCAGGATGTTGGGGTTGGTGGCGCGGAACTGCTCCTCGTTGAAGGCGTCGCCGAACCTCTTGCGGCCCTTGGCCACCTCTTTCTCAATCTTCTCCTCGATCTTTCCCAGATAGTCCTCGATGAGATTGTCGGCGCGGTAGCGCTTCTTTGAGTCCTTATTGTCGATAAGGGGGTCGTTGAACGCGGCCACATGGCCGGAGGCCACCCAAGTCTTGGGGTGCATGAACACGCAGGAGTCGATCCCGACGATGTTCTCGTGGAGCCGTGTCATGGCGGCCCACCAGTAGCTCTTTATGTTGTTTTTGAGCTCGACGCCGTTCTGACCGTAGTCATAGACAGCGGCGAGTCCGTCGTAAATCTCGCTTGACGGGAAGATGAATCCGTATTCCTTGCAATGTGCCACCAGCACCTTGAAGAGTTCGTCCTGTGTCATATCAGTGTGTTTATTTTAGTTCGCTAAGGTAGTCAATTTATTTCACATAGGGTGAATATACACCGATCTCGGCGATGGAAAGAAGGCCCTCGAAGGCTGTGAAGCGCACCCTCACCGCGTCGGCGCCAACGACAGGGAAGCGGCAGATGTGCACTCTTTTCCCGTCAGTCTCCCCTTTCCCAGTACGATAGACCGAAGTCCACACGTCGCCGCGGAGAACCTCCACAGTGAAACCCTTTAGAGCACCGGCTTCCGGCTCGGTGACAACGACGGAGTTGACCGGGGTCCCTTTCTCGAGATCTACTCTCCACCAAGGGGATTTCACCTCGGGGCTGGACACCCAACACGAGGAGAAATTGTCGTCGTTGGCGAAATCCATCAGGTTCATGTCATCCGACCACGAGGAGTCGCAGCTCTTCCCGACGGCGATGTTGATGTCGGTTATGGGTTCCGGCGCCTCGGGGACGTCCGCGATGTGGCCGGTGTTCTTCCAGATCTCACCGATACGCTTGAAGGACGCCACGGCGTTGGCGTCGATAAGGCCGTCCCGGTTAGGGGCGGCGTTGAGGATGTAGGTGCAATAGGCGTTGTTGAAGGGGATAATATTCTCCTCCACGATTTTGTCCACGTCCTTGAGCTCGTCCGTCGGGAAGGAGGTCTTCCAGAACCATGTGCGCTGGAGAGGGTAGCAGGACATGGCGGGAAGGCTGTTGGTCTCTGCGGATATCTTCTGCCCGGCGCCTTGCTCGTAGCAACGGATATCGGAATAGAAAAGCGCCTCCTTGGGATATTTCGCCCCGTTGAGGTCCATCACCAGGCAATCCGGCTGGATGCTTTTGATAAGTGAATATATTTCCGGAAAAGAGATGTCTGAATACGATATCCTCCCCCATGGGGCGTCCCAGCCGTCGAACATGATGGTGTTGATTGGGCCATAACCGGTCAGCAACTCACGCAACTGCTTGGTTATGAGTTCTTTCTTCTCTGGGGTGAAAGGGAGCGTGGGGCGTATCCTATGGTGTGTGTCAAGGATGGAGAAGTGGAACATGACCTGCATCCCCGCCTCACGGAGGGCTGTTGTCAACTCTTTAAGCACATCCCTTCCGAGAGGAGTGTTCATCACGCTGTAGTCGGTGGTGGCGGTGTCCCACATGCAGAACCCGGCGTGGTGCTTCACGCTCACGCAAATGAACTTGCAACCGGCGCTCCTGGCGGTCTCCACCCATTGGCGGGTGTCGAGTTTGACCGGGTTGAACACAGCCGGGTCAAGGTCCGGGTCGGTCCAGTCAGCGCTCTGGAAAGTCGGGAGGCCGAAGTGGACGAACATGCCGAAACGAAGATCGACAAACTCTTGCTGAAGTTGATGGAGACTTTTTTCCTGGGCCGCCAGGCAGAGAGGTAGCGAGAGCAGGATGAATATTGACGCCAAATGCTTTTTCATAACCGCGAAGGTACAAAATAATTTTGTACCTTTAGGGTCGTAAAACAGTCAACAGATGGATTCTAAGCAAAGGATCGCGAACGCTTTGAAGGTGGCTTCCGACACCAAGGTGTTCGAGATGGGCCCGGGAGCGAGCGCGCTTGCCCCGGATGTGTTCAAGAGGTTTTTCCCTGGCAAGACAGCCAAAATAATAGCCGACATCAACACCTGGCCGGCTCTCGGAGAGAAGGTCTATGGTCTTTTCGTCGAGGCCGGGATTCCCGTGGAAAAGTTAATCATCATGGAGAAGGAGTTCCACGCCGAGTGGGAATACATCGAGATGGTGGACAAGGAGCTGGACGGCGGTTTTATCGCCGTGTCGGTCGGCTCTGGCGTGATCAACGACCTTTGCAAGCTCTGCTCCCACCATCACGGCCAGCAGTATCTTACCCTGCCCACGGCCGCCTCGGTGGACGGTTATTCCTCGTTTGGGGCGTCCATCTCCTACCAGAACTCCAAGCAGACCTTCTCCTGTCCGGCGCCAGTGGCGATCATCGCCGACATCGACGTGATCGCGGCCGCTCCTAAAGAAATGACCGCCGCCGGTTACGCCGACCTGGCAGCCAAGGTGCCCGCCGGGGCCGAGTGGATGGTGGCGGACCTGATGGGCACCGCTCCCATAAAGCCAGACGCCTGGCATGTGCTGCAAGACTATCTTGACGACCTGCTTTCCAATCCGAAGGGAGTGGCCGATGGTGATCCGTCCGCCGTGGCGGACTTGTTCGAGGGCTTGACTCTCAGCGGGATAGCGATGCAGGCGGCCCAGTCGAGCCGTCCAGCCTCCTGTTGCGATCATCTTTTCAGCCATATCCTTGACATGACCCATCACCGCTACAAAGGCAAGCTTCAGTCCCATGGATTCCAGGTGGCGATAGGCACTCTGACCATGTGCGCCGTCTTCGACGAGCTGTTCAAGATGGACCTTTCCAAGTTGGACGTGGACGCTTGCGTGAGAGCCTGGCCGAGTCTTGAGAGCGAGCGGGAGAGGGCGTTGGAGATATTCAAAGACTTCCCTGCGCCGACTCTCGGATATGATAATATCTCCAAGAAATACAATGAAGCCGCGACAGTGAGGGAGCAGCTCACGAGAGTGAGGGACACATGGCCCGAGTTCAAGAGGAGGCTTCAGGGACAGGTATATTCATTCGAGAAGATGAAAGCCCTGTTCAAGGCCGCCGGGGCGCCATACGACCCGGAGATGATAGGGGTCACAAGGAGACAAATCAGGGATATGTTCCCCATCGTGCAGCTGATGCGTCACCGCATGAATGTTCTCGACCTCGCGAAGAGGGGAATGTTCTATGACAAGCTTGTGGAGGCCGTTTTCGCTCCCGGAGGGGCGTGGGAGATATCAATTCAGCCATGATTGTCAGGGGGTCGGGAGTGGGCGGATTCGCCAAGGGACGCGCCTTTGTCGTGATCGACAGGGGGCAGAGGAATCCTTTCGAGGATATTCCTCCGGGAAGCGTCCTTGTCGCCAGGACCATATCCCTCTCTGACTCGGTCATGATAAACTTCAAGAACGTGGTGGCGATGGTCACCGAGGAGGAAGACAGGACAGGCCACGCCAGTCTTTTGGCCAGAGGGTTGGGAATCCCCGCCATAGTTGGAATAAGTGGTTGTCTAAGAGATATTTACAACGGGGATAGGGTCTTAATACAGAATCTTGACGTGATAGTCAATCCGGACCTCTCCGCAGTGGCGGAATTTGACAGGCTTCGCCGGGAGGCTGACCCGCAGCTCAGTCTCGATTTGCTATAGACTGGACATTCTCCATCACCCTCATGAAATTGCCGCCCCAGAACCCTTTGATCTGGTCGGGGGTGTAGCCATGCTCCAGCATCTTGACAGTGACGTTGACGAGGTCGTTGACTCCATTGCAGCCGATGACTCCGCCGCCACCGTCGAAATCGGACCCGATCCCGACATGCTCGGCCCCGGCGACCTCGACACAATGGTTGAAGTGGGCCATGAAGTCATCGATCGTGGCGCCAGAGGGGCGGAGGAAGTCCGCCACGGTGTAGACTTGGATGACCCCGCCGTTCTCGGCCAGGGCTTTCAGCTGGCGGTCGTCGAGGCCCCGGTCATGGCCGTAGATGGCCTTGGCTCCGGAATGGGAGCAGATGATCGGGGCCTCGCTAAGTCTGACGCAGTCCCAGAAAGTCTGGGCGGAAGGGTGGGAGAGATCGATCATGAGCCCTTGTCGGTTCATCTCCCTGACAACTTCTTTCCCGAATTCGGTGAGGCCCTTGGCGGGGTCGCTCCCGCGGTGAGACGAGGTGTTGCAGATGGAGTTGTCGCTGAAATGGCACAAGGTGATGTAAATAATCCCCAAGTCCCTCATTCTCTTAATGTTCCCTAGGTCGTTCCCAATCCCGTAGCCGTTCTCCAGGCCTATGAGGAAGGCTTTTTTGCCTTCGGCTTTCAGTGCGTGGGCCTCCTCCGGGGTCGTGGCGATCCCGCAGAGGTGGGGATATTTAGCCACATCATCCTTGATCTCGGCGATCTGGGCGAGGTTTTTGGCGACGGCCTGCCGCAAGGAGGCCTCGTCAAGCGGACCCTGCCACAGAAAACTAATCAGGACCTGAGTGTCGAGCCTGCCCTCGTCCATTTTAGGCACACCTGTTTGGCTCAAGGTTCTGGTCCCCACAGAGCGCCCTTTGTCGTAGTCCTCGGGGAGGTCGCAATGTGTGTCGATGGTGAAAGACCCTTCCATCAGCTCGACGGCTTTGCGGTAGGTACGGGCTTTCCTGACCAGTTCCTCAAAGGATTCGATCCGCCCGGGAAGCCTTCTGAGGCCGTTGTCAATCAGGCGGGACAATCCGGACTCCCCGATGAAAGGCACGTTCCAGGAAGCGACTGTCTTGAAAACCAGGATGGAATAATCATTGTCCTCAGAGACCCATCCGTCCGGCATCGCGGCCCCGTCCCACCAGAGAGCGGAGAGCCTGAGGTCCATGGCGGAACAGCCTTTAGCGGGCATATCCACGGGGTCTCCCCCGCTTCTGCTTATCATCTCTTTCAAGTGTCCGGCCTCCTCGCAATCCGGCACCGCTATTCTCGGAAGGACAGATAGTCCGAGTCGCCCTCCACGGGCCATGGGGCCGGAATAGCTGTAATACTCGGAAATCTCCGCGTCTGCATTGTTGAAAAGGCTGACGACCTTGGCGGGGATGGTCTGGGCGATCGAGGCGGCGGGGGCCAGGGCGAGGATTCCAGAGAGAATGATAAAGCTCAACTTACGCATAGCGGGCACAAAGTTACGAAAGACCGTGATATTTTATTAATATCGCGGAAAAGACTTGACTATGATTTACCGGTTAACCCTCCTGGACATGTTCCGGGCCCTTCTGGACCTTATTCTTCCCAGAGTCTGCGTCGTTTGCGGCAAGAGGCTTCCCCTGAAGCGGGAGCATATATGCGAGGCGTGTCTGGATGACCTTCCGAGGACATATTACTCGAAGATGCCGAGAAACCCTATGTCCGCCAGATTGAACTCCCACATCCTTGGGCCGGTGGCGTATTCTCAAGCGACGGCTTTATTCTTCTACAGGGCGTCCACGGGATACCGCGAGATCACAAAAAGCTTGAAATATCGCGGAGCCCACGCCACCGGACGGTTTTTCGCCGGGATGCTGGCCGCTGAGCTGGCAGCCTCACCTTTGTATTCGGATGTGGACGCTGTTGTCCCCGTGCCTCTTCATTGGTCAAGGAAGTGGTCCCGGGGATATAATCAGGCGGAGGTGATAGGGAAGGAGATAGCCGACGCTTTGGGGGCAACGTTGTCGCCGGACGCTCTCCGGCGCCGAAGAAGAACCAGGACCCAGACTAGGCTCTCGATAGAGGGGAAAGCGGCTAACGTGTCCGGGGCGTTCACGCCGGGGGATGTGTCCGGCTTGTCCGGGAAAACCCATGTACTGCTTGTCGATGACGTGTTTACCACCGGAGCCACGGCGGGCGCCTGTGTCAAAACTTTGAGGGAAAGCCTGCCTCCGGTGACAAGGATATCTGTCGCCACATTGTCCTGTGTGGAGGGTTAGGATTTTTAACTAAAACAGTTTAATTAATCTAGATATCGGCGAAAAACCCCGGAATTAGGCTAATATTCTAAGACAAATAAAGCGTTACCTAAAATCGTCTTATGGTTTATATTATTGTAAAACAATGACTTAAAACAATTAAATCAAAATTTTATAAAAAATTATAATAAAATATTTGCATAATATAAAAAAAGCCGTACCTTTGTATCCGGGTTGAGCAAGGAGGTTCTCTCCCCGATCAACCTGATTGGTTATTAGTTTTAGTGTTATTAATTATGTGGTTAGAGTGAGGGTCCACGCGGGATGCGTCGACGCTCATTTTTTTATGGCCTTTTCCCCACCTTATCAAATATGGTTATCAGAAGGCTTCCGAGCAGGCCGGCGCAAAGCGAGCCCATCAAAACGGCCACCTTGCCCATGTCCCGCAGCCGCGCCATAATCTCAGGACTTTGGTCGCTGAAAGACAGGGTGTCAACGAATATCGACATGGTGAATCCTATTCCTCCGAGACAGGCTACCCCGACCAGCGTCTTCCATGATGCCCCGGCGGGCATCTCACCGGCCTTGAACTTCACCGCCAGGAAACTGGCGATGGAAATACCCAAGGGTTTTCCGACAAGCAATCCAAGGAATATTCCCATACTGACCCCGCCGAGAGCCGGGTCTATGTGGAACACGTTAAAATAAGATAAATCAGGAATCTCCACACCGGCGTTCGCGAGCGCGAACAAAGGCATTATCAGGAAGTTGACCCACGGGTTTATCGCGTTCTCAAGCCGGTGACTCATTGGGATGGCGCCCTTTGAGATAGCTGAGAGACGTCTCAGGCAATGCCTTTGGGGACCGTTGGGAAACTCGCCGGAGGTGGACTCGATGTCGTTGTACTCGTTGAGACGGCTGATGTACTGGATCCTCTTGCGACGGAAGTAAGCCTCGTTGTAGCGTGGAGCCATCGGGATCAGGAAGGCCATGACAACACCAGACATGGTGGAATGGATGCCGGCGTAATAGAACAAGGCCCAAATCACCATGGCGGGGATGAAATAATACCAGCTCCTTTTCTCGCCTAGCTTGCCCATAATAATGATGAGGAAAATCAGGGCCGCCGCTATACCGAGAAGCGCGAGGTTGATCTGCCCGCCGTAGAATAGGGCGACGACCAAGATGGCTATCAGGTCGTCAGCTATAGCCAAGGCGGTCAGGAACACCTTCAGGGACAGAGGTACCTTGTCTCCCAATATCGAAAGGATACCGACGGCGAAAGCGATGTCGGTCGCTGTGGGAATGCCCCATCCTGACGCGGCGGGGGTGCCGTGGTTTATTATCACGAATATCAACGCCGGCGCGACGACTCCCCCGAAGGCGGCGATCACCGGCATCAACGCTTTCTTCAGACTGGACAACTCCCCGTTCTTCATCTCGCGCCGTATCTCGAGGCCGACGGTGAAGAAGAATACTGTCATGAGGATATCGTTGATGAAACTCTCGACCGTCATTCCTCTGGGGAACATGATGGCTTCGCCTCCCGGTATCTTGAAATACAGGGAGAGTTTAGTCTCAAGGATATCGCGGTAAATCTCTTTTGTGAAAGGCAGGTTGGCGAGAAACATCGCGACGACGACACAAGCCAGGAGAATAACCCCTTGCGCCCATGGTTGGTGGGAGAATTTACGTCTGCGATGGTCGAAGTTTCGTATGCCTTTAGTCCAAGTGTAGATAGGGAAAAGTCTCATCTTGTATTACTCTCCAAAAAGATATATCCTTTGTTTTTCCGTGAGGGTGTCTATGGTGACGCCCCAGTCGGCGAGTTTGCGGCGCGCGACCTCACGGTCAATCTCCTCGGGCACATTATGAAGCGCGCCTCCCTTCAGGGTGTCCCTGTTGTCAGCGAGATATTTGGCACTCAGGGCCTGGATGGCGAACGACATGTCCATGATCTCGGCCGGATGGCCGTCACCGGCGGCGAGATTCACAAGGCGTCCCTCGGCGAGGACATATATCTTCCGACCGTTGGGAAGCTCATATTCCTGAATGTTCTTTCTGGCTTGACGCCGGCGGACCGCCATGTTTTTTAGTTGGCTCACACTGACCTCGCTGTCGAAATGCCCGGCGTTGCAGCATATCGCCCCGTCCTTCATGGCGAGGAAATGCTCCTTGGTGACCACGTCCTCGCATCCGGTGACAGTAATGAATATGTCGCCGACCGGGGCCGCGTCCCTCATGGTCATGACCCTGAATCCGTCCATGACCGCCTCCATGGCCTTGATGGGATCAACCTCCGTGACTATGACTCTGGCGCCCAGTCCTTTGGCCCTCATGGCCACGCCCTTGCCGCACCAGCCGTAGCCGGCCACCACCACATCCTTCCCGGCGACTATCAGGTTAGTTGTCCGGTCAATCCCGTCCCACACGGATTGTCCAGTGCCGTAACGGTTATCGAATAGATGCTTGCAAGCGGCGTCGTTGACCAGCATCATGGGAAACTTCAGGCGTCCTTCCCGTTCCATGGTCTTAAGGCGCATGATGCCGGTGGTTGTCTCCTCGCAGCCTCCGATGACGCCCTCGATCAGACACGGATAGCTCTCGTGGATCATGGACACGAGGTCTCCCCCGTCATCTATGATGATATCGGGACCTATTTCCAGAACTCTGCGGATACCTCTCTCATATTCTTCCGGGGTGGCGTCATGAACGGCGAACACGTTAAGACCTTCATGGACCAAAGCGGCGGCCACATCGTCCTGGGTGGATAACGGGTTGCTGCCTGTGATGAACATCTCAGCGCCCCCGTCGGCCAGGACCTCGCAAAGACGGGCCGTCTTTGCTTCAAGATGAACCGAAAGAGCCACTTTAAGACCTTTGAAAGGCTTGCTTTCCTTGAACTCTTTGTCCAGACCTTCAAGAAGAGGAGTGTGGTGTCTTACCCAATTGATTTTCAATTCTCCGTTTTCCCAGAGGCGGGAATCCCTTATCTCGCTGTCAGCCATGGCATCTTGTTTTTGACTCGCGAATATAGCCAATTATTCTTGCCTGTATTGACAAATAGCAGTATTTTTGTCGAGTTAATAAATAATATTGATTATGGGATTATTGGAAGGTAAAGTCGCCCTTGTCACGGGCGCAGCGAGAGGGATTGGGAAAGCGATCGCGCTTAAATTCGCGTCCGAGGGGGCCGATGTGGCTTTCACGGATCTCGTGATAAACGAGGCGGCCGAGCAGACAATCAAGGATCTTGAGGCTTTCGGCCACAAAGTCAAGGGATACGCGTCCAACGCGGCTGATTTCGAGCAGACCCACGCGGTGGTGGAACAGATTCTCGCCGACTTCGGAAAAGTGGATATATTGGTCAATAACGCCGGCATCACAAAAGACGGCCTGATGATGAGGATGACCGAGCAGCAGTGGGACGCCGTCATAGGTGTCAACCTCAAGTCCGCTTTCAACTTCATTCACGCCCTTACTCCGATAATGGCCCGCCAGAGAGGCGGAAGCATCATCAACATGTCCTCTGTAGTGGGTGTCTCCGGAAACGCCGGCCAGTGTAATTATTCCGCTTCCAAGGCAGGAATGATCGGCCTCGCCAAATCCATCGCCAAGGAGATGGGCCCCCGCGGGATCAGGGCAAATTGTATAGCTCCCGGATTCATCATATCCGAGATGACGAACGCCCTTCCCCAGGAAGTGCGTGACGCCTGGACCAAGCAGATACCTCTCCGCAGGGGAGGAACACCGGAGGACGTGGCCAATGTGGCCCTCTTCCTCGCCAGTGACCTTTCCGCCTATGTCAGCGGACAAGTCATCCATTGCTGCGGAGCGATGAACTGTTAGATGTCCCCCGCCCCGTCACTCAAGACCCTGTTGAGGGACAAGCCGGGCAGTCTTGTCAGGCAACTCTTGAGATACGCTGTTGTGGGTGGGATATCTTTCGTGGTCGATTACGGCAGCCTCTGGCTACTCACAGAAGTGGCCGGGCTCCCATATCTTTGGTCGGCGGCGATAGCCTTCATACTCGGTCTGACCTGTAATTATCTTCTCAGCACCCGTTGGGTTTTCGGCGAGAGCCGCATCAGTAACCTTTGGGGCGAGTTCGCTGCGTTCGCGTTGATAGGGGTTGTCGGTCTCGGACTCAACGAGCTGATAATGTATGCTTTCACGGACGGTATCGGTCTCCATTATATGCTCTCGAAGATAATCTCGACCGGAATTGTGTTTTTCTGGAACTTCCTCGCCAGACGATTCCTCATCTTTAAATCATGACGCTTTGTGGGCAGGACCGCGATAATAATAGGCGCCGGGCCGGCGGGTCTCACCGCCGCGCTTGAGCTGCTCCGTCAGACGGACATTAAACCTCTCGTGCTGGAGGAGAGTCCGTTCGTGGGTGGCATTTCCCGCACCGTGAACAACAGCGGGAACCGTATGGACATCGGCGGTCACCGTTTCTTCTCGAAGAGTCCGGAGGTGATGGCCTGGTGGCAGGATATGATGCCCGTCCAGGGCGCCCCGGCTCTCGATGACCTCCTTCTGGGAAGAGAGAAGGAATATGTTCCCGGAGGTCCCGACCCCGAGGTCGAGGACAGGACCATGCTCCTGCGGGACAGGGTCTCGAGAATATTCTTCCTGCGGGAGTTTTTCGATTACCCGATCTCGGTCAAGTGGTCCACATTCGCCGGGATGGGTGTCCGGAACACGGTCCGCGTCGCTTTCGGGTACGTCAAGTCTGTCTTTCAGAAACTCCCCGAGAACTCTCTTGAGAACTTTTACATCAATCGTTTCGGGCGTCCTCTCTACGAGATGTTTTTCGAGGATTACACCGAGAAGGTCTGGGGTGTCCACCCTAGCCGGATCGGGGCGGATTGGGGAGCCCAAAGGGTCAAGGGACTCAGTGTCTTGTCCATCCTGAAAGACATGCTGGCGAAACCATTCCGGAAGATAAGCCTCGAGCAAAACAAGGTGGAAACATCTCTTATTGAGAGATTTATATATCCCAAATACGGTCCGGGGCAGCTTTGGGAAACCGTCGCCGTCGAGATCGTGAAAGCGGGAGGGGAAATCCGTCTGTCATCCAGGGTGACGGGAATAAACGCTGTTGGAGACAAGGTCGAGAGTGTTGAGGTCGAGACTCCGGAAGGGGTTATGACCATCGCCTGCGACCTCCTTTTCTCCAGTATGCCTTTGAAAGACCTGGTCGCCTCTTTCAAAGGCGTGAAGGTTCCTGCGGAGGTCGAGGCTGTCGCCAGCGGGCTGCCCTACCGGGATTTCATCACGGTGGGAGTGCTGGTCAAACAGCTCAATATAAAGAACAAGACGAAGATCAAAACCTTCGGGGACAGGGTTCCCGACACTTGGATCTACGTCCAGGAGCGGGATGTGAAAGTAGGCCGGCTCCAGATATTCAACAACTGGTCACCATACATGGTCGCCGATTATAAAGGAACAATGTATGTGGGGATGGAGTATTTCTGCGATGAGGGCGACTCATTATGGGATATGTCCGATAAGGATTTCATCGAGATGGCCATCGGGGAACTGGAGAGAATTGGGGTCGCGGACAAGGGTGGCGTCCTGAAGGCCGACAGGATAAAGGTCAAGAAGGCGTATCCGGCGTATTTCGGGACCTATGTCGGTATCGCCAAGGTCCGGGAGTGGCTCGACGGGTTCGCCAACCTGTATTGCGTGGGCCGTAACGGTCAGCACCGGTACAACAATATGGACCACTCTATGCTCACCGCTATGGAGGCGGTGAGATGTGTCAGGGAAAGATCGGTTTCCAAGGACAGTGTATGGGAGGTCAACACCGAGAAAGAATACCATGAAACCAAACAATAACAAAAGCTATGAAAAAGGACAGTTATTTCAGATTCATTTTCCGTAAAGGACAGGCGCTTGATTGGCTGGTGATATTCGCCTCTGTCGCCTTGGGATGCTTTCTCGTGACCAGGACATACCCCTATCCCAGAGCAATGTCAGACTCGTACGGCTATATCTGGGCGGCCATGAAAAGCCAGTTCAACTATATGCGGCCGTACGGATATTCATTCTACCTTCAACTTCTCCACCACATCTCGGTCAATGTATTCTCCTTGATTGTGTCACAGGCGTTTATCTATGCCCTTTCGCTGGCTCTTCTCACTCTTGCCGTCAAGAAATACTGGCCTCCCCGGAAAGTTTGGGTATTCAGGGCTTTCGAGGCGCTTACCGCCCTCAGCCCCGCGGCGATATTCATGCTTAACACAATCCTTTCCGACACCCTGCAGTGCAGCCTCGTGTTCGTGTCACTCGCCATGATACTGGTCATGATTCACGAAGGGTCATGGATCGCTGTCATCATCTACACGCTGGCCATGTTCGCCTCTTTCCACACCAGGTACACCTCGGTCTTCTTCCCTTTAGCGTTTATTCCCGTCCTGGTCTTGAAAGGTAAAGCCATCTTCAGGATCTCGGTCATCGTCTTGACCGTAGCCGCCTTCATGGTATTCCATGGTCAACGGTCAAGAAACATGACCTCGTTCTCGCCTCATAAACAATACTCCACCGGCTTTGAGGGGTGGCAGCTCGCCAACAACGCCATCCATGTGATTCCTTTTTTCAACAAGGAGGTGAATCCGAAAATCCCCAAAGACAAACGGGTCAGGGAATTGCACCAGTTTGTCGTCAGGTATGAGCTGGCCAACGGGATCATCCGGGCAAAGACAGGTAACGGCACCAAGGCCACGGCGGCGTTCATCTGGGATTACGACTCCCCTTTGAAACAGCATCTCATCAGGATCCTGGGAGAGAATAATTACGGGCTTGTGTGGGTGAGTCTCGGTTCCGGGGTGTTTAAAGATTATGGGAAATGGTTGATAATCAATTATCCATGGCAGTTTGTCAAACATTATCTTTGGCCCAACGCGAAAGAGGCGTTCTTCACCACCCACAACGAGGTCATTTGCGGCCATAATGAAATCCCTGTCGGGAAAAATGAGATAGTGGAATGGTTTGACCTGCCGTTCAATAAAGATCTGTCATCCAGAGGGGACACTTTCGGGAAGATATTCCGTCCCCTTTTCCCTTGGATCGAGCTGTTGACATGGCTGGTTTTCCTGGCTTCCGTGGCGGTGATATTCATCGTCGGGGAATACCGGTCATTGTCGAGGGAGACCAGACTGTCCTTGTGGATGTTGTTCCTTTTCGGGCTAGTGTATTACGGCACAGTGACTTTCGCGAGCCCCATCTCGCTTCGCTACTGGATGCCGATGCACGCCGTAAAACTTGTTTTCGCCTGGATAGCCGTCAGCGATAGTCTTCGTATCCGGGCATCCCGAGACCCGCGATAAACTCCTTGAACCGTTTGTCATCCCGGGGGCAGATCAACAGGGCGTCCTCGGTGTCCACGATGAGGTAATCCTGCAGCCCTTTGATGGCGTAGATTTTCCGTTTGTTCTCCGTGATCACCAGATTGTCCCGGTCCTCGCTGAAAAGGCTTTTCCCTGAGTTGCTGACGTTACCTTTCGCGTCTTTTCCCGGGGCTGCGTTGAACAAGGAGTCCCAGCTGTCGATGTCGGACCAACCGAAGTTCCCCGAGTATAACCACGCTATGTCGGTCTTTTCCATGACACCATAGTCAATCGAGATATTCGGGCACTCGGAATACGCTTTCTCGAGGAACGCCCGCTCTCCCGGGGTCCCGAGAATATCCCTCCAACCATCGAAGACCGAGACCACGTCAGGCAGGTGCCTGGTCATCTCCTCGAGGATCAAGGAAGCCTTCCAGGCGAATATTCCGGAATTCCAGAAAAATTCCCCGCTGGCATAGAACACCTCGGCCAACTCCTTGTCTGGCTTCTCGGTGAACGTCTTGACTTCCACCGGTTTACCGGAGATGGCGCCTGCCTTCCCGCCTTTGACCTGAATGTAGCCGTAGCCAGTCTCAGGACCGGACGGCGAGATGCCCATCGTCATCAGCGCGTTGTTGTCGGCGGCGTATCCCAAAACGTCATCAACCGCTTTCCTGAACGAGGACTCGTCCGAGATTATATGGTCGGCCGGGGTCGTCACGACAATGGCGTCCGGGCACCGTTTCAGAATGGAGAGCGTCGAATAAGCGATACAGGGGGCGGTGTTGCGGCTGTGGGGCTCCAAAAGGAGATTGCTCTCCGGAATCTCTGGAATCTGCTCTTTAACAAGCTCCCCGAACCTGTCCAGAGTGACCACGAGAATGTTCTCAGAAGGGACTATCTTCGAGAACCTGTCGTAAGTCATCCTGAGAAAAGACTTACCGCCACCCGCGATGTCGAGAAATTGCTTCGGGCGCGACTCCCGGCTCACCGGCCAGAAATGATTGGCCGCGCCTCCGGCCATAATCACACAATATCTGTTTTCTGTCATATATCCAGGTTGTCTCTTCAATATTCGCTGTCACACGTACATAGGGATGAAAGCGTCCGGGAACCATTCTATCCTCTCATCCCCTCCGTCGAACGTTACCGCCACGATGTCGAAATGCACATCCATCCATCTCGAAACGCCTGGGTCTTTAGACAGATGGAGATATCTTAACGCCGCATTCGCTATCTTCCTCTGTTTCAATGCGGTGACATTCTCTTCGGGGGATATCGCCACCGGAGCCACACGGCTCTTTACCTCTACAAAATGCACGCCGTTCCCATCGATTGAGATAATATCTATCTCCAGATGCCCGGACCGGTGATTCCTCCTGACGATCGTGTGTCCCAACCCTTCCAGGAACTCGCAGGCCACGTCCTCGCCTCTTTTCCCCAGCAGCATTCTCGCCGTCGGGGACTTTCCTTCTTTTTTGTTCATCATAGTTTGGTTTAAGAATATCTATTCGAATTCAACGATTGTCACCCCTGAGCCTCCGAACTGGATGTGCTCGTCCCGGACCGCCGTTACCCCGGGTATAGTCCGGAGATATTTCTGGAGCTCGTCCCTGAGGGCGCCCGTCCCTTTCCCGTGGATAATCCTCACTGATCCGACCCCGAGCATTATCGCGTCGTCGATATAATGGATGACTATGTCCAAAGCGTCAGATACCCTCTCGCCGCGGACGTCAAGCTCGGGTGAGAACCGCAGCCTCCGCTCCCTCAGGCCAGAGTTGTCCGCCATGGAGGATGGTCTCACAGACTCCTTTTTGGCGGCCTTGAACTCGTTCGAGGAGATTCTCTCAACCTTGTCTGGAGCCATCTGGCTTGTGATGTTGCCGATGGCGACAGTGACGGCTTTGTTCGACACCCGGGTGACCTCTCCGACCATCCCGTTATCCTTGACTCTCACTTTCTCGCCGACTTTCAGGGGGCCGGGCCGGAACCGGTCTTTCTCATCCGCCTCCATCTCCCTCTTAACGCTGCCTTTCCGGGCGTCGGCCTTGCGCTTGCGTTCCGACAACTGCTTGAGCTTCCGGTCGATGTAGTCGTCGTGGTTCTTTTTGTCGCTCTCCTTCTTCGCTTGGAGAGCCCCAAGGAAGTCCTGGAGCTCTTTCCTGGCCCCCGAGGTCTTCTCCTTGTCGGCCTGCGACTCTTTGATGGTCCTGATCGTGTTCTCGACAGTCTTGTTAGCCCCGAGAACAATCTCCTCGGCCTCCTTCTTGGCTTGGTCAAGAATCTCTTTTTTGGTTTGTTTTATTCCCTCAAGCTCTTTCTGGTAACGCTCGGTTATGCTGTCAAGGGTCCTGTCGGTGTTCTTGATTTTCTGGAGTTTCTCGTCGAGGGCCCTGCGGTTGCGAACTATCTTGCGGAGGTTTCTCTCCATTCCGACAAACTCCTCTCCGGCCCTGTTCTCCGCATCCTTCACGATAGTCTCCGGGAGGCCCATTTTTCTTGCCAGCTCGAAGGCGAAAGACCCACCGGGCATTCCGATGTCCAGCTTGAAGAGAGGCTGGATCTTGGCGGCGTCGAACTGCATCGCGCCGTTCACGACACCGGTGTCGGGCCCTGCGGCGTAGAGTTTCAGATTGGTGTAATGTGTGGTGATCACTCCATATACCCCACGCTTATCCAGCTCACCCAGGATAGCTTCCGCTATCGCCCCACCGGCCGTGGGTTCCGTGCCGGACCCGAACTCGTCGATAAGGACAAGGGTCTTCCCGTCCGCCTCTTTCAGCATGGATTTCATGTCCTCGAGGAAGGAGCTGTAAGTGCTGAGATCGTTCTCGATGCTCTGGTCGTCCCCGATGCTGACCATGATCCGGTCGAAGACCGGCAGCTCTGAGGTCTCCGAGGTAGGGACAAGCATGCCCCATTGGAACATGTACTGAAGCAGCCCCGTGGTCTTGAGGCAAACAGATTTCCCTCCGGCGTTGGGCCCTGAGATCAGGAGAATATGTTTCGATGGGTTGAGTTTGATGGTGACCGGCACAATCTCCCTCTTTTCTCTCGCGAGCGCTTTCTCAAGGAGGGGGTGCCTGGCTTTCCTTAGATTCATCTCAGCGTTGTCCGAGATGATCGGCATGCCGGCTTTGAAGTCCAGTGCCACCTGTGCCTTCGCCACCAGGAAATCCATCTCGCCCACATATTCGGCAGAATGGATAAGATCCGGGACATATGGCCGGACGAAATCGCTGAAAGCCGCCAGGATCCGCTGGATCTCTTGTATCTCCTCCGCTTTGAGGGCGAAGATCTCATTCTCCAGCTCGACAATCTCGGCTGGCTCGACGAAGGCGGTCTTACCTGTGGCTGATGTGTCATAGACGAAACCCGGGATTTTCCTTTTTCCGGAGGCGGAGACCGGGATCAGCAGTTTCCCGTCCCTCACGGAAAGGCTGGCGTCCTCATCAACGACACCATCCGTTTTGGCCTGGGCGAGAATCGCGTTAGCCCTTTTGGAGATGGCTCCCTCCTTCGATTTGAGCGACCGCCTGATCTGCAGGAGGTTGTCCGAGGCCGTGTCTTTAACGTCCCCGTATTTGTCCAGAATGACGTCAATCCTTCTCTGGACTTCCGGGAAGCTCATGACGGAGGCGCTCATCCTCTTTAGGTTCGGATATACCCCGTCTTTTATCGACATGAAAAAGTTGGTGAGCTTCCTGACGGTCTCGACCATGGTGCGGAGCTTCCCGAGTGAGCCGAGATCGATGTTCCATCCCTCTTCCCCGAGCGGTCTCAGGAAATATAGGCAATCGATGTACCCGTTGGTCGGGAAACCGTCCTCGAACATCATGATCAGCCTCATCTCGTCGGTGAGCGCCAGACGATGGGAAATGATTTTCGGGTCGGAGACGAACACCTCTCCGGCTACCCTTCCCACCGCGTATTCCGTGGAACAACGGTCGGATATCATAACCCGGATCTTGTCGAACCCGAGCTTTCCCTCAAGCCTGCGGTCTATTCCGTTCTCGTCTATCACCTTGAATTATCCTCCTTCGTGCCCAATTTGAGTTTGAGCTCATTGATATTCCCTATAGGCGTAAGCCGCCCTCCCCTGACAAATGAGATCCCGCCGGTCTCCTCGGACACGACCACCACGTCGGCGTCGGTCTCTTCGGAAACACCAATAGCGGCTTTGTGCCTCATCCCGAAACTCGGCGGGATGTCAGTCCTTTGTGTGATGGGCAGGGTGCAGCGCGCGGCGGCTATCCTGTCCCCCTCTATGACCATAGCTCCGTCGTGGAGCGGTGAATTCTTAAAGAATATATTCATTATCAGCCTTCTGGAGACTTTGGCGTCGACCGCGTCACCTGTCTCTTGTATGTGGCCGAGGGAGTCTTTGCGGGGGAGCACGATCAAGGCTCCTGTCTTGCTCTCCGACATTGCCCTGCAGGCCTCCGCGATCTCGTTGACCGTCTCTCCCGCCAATGTCTGTTCCTGGGAACCGAACAGCTTGGCTAGCAATTCCCTGCCCTTGCCGGCGGCCCCGTATCTTGAGCCGAGCCTGATGAGGAAATGCCTCACCTCGGGTTGGAATATGACGATCAGGGCGAGGACGCCGACATCTATGAAGGTGCCCAAAATGGCGCTCATGAGTTTCATGTCAAGCGCCGCCACGATAACCCTGAGCACAAATAGCAGGATGACGGCTATGAATATACTCATCGCTGCCGAGCCCCTGATCCAGCGGAACACGAGGAATATCAGGGCCGCCACCATGAGGATATCCAGACAGTCCGCGAATGACAGGCTTAGGAATCCGAAAATGGCTGAGATATTGTTTGTCATGACAATCGTTTTGGTACCGCGAAGATAGCTATTTCTCTTTGGTTAATTGAAAATAATTTCGTACATTTGCAGCCCGCGATTATGTGCGGGATAATGTAAATTATTTATATACAATTAATTAACCAAACCAATGCCTGGATTAATTGGAAAGAAAATCGGAATGACTTCCGTTTTCGGTGCTGATGGAA
>CADBRH010000017.1 GCA_902797035.1 uncultured Bacteroidia bacterium
ATGTTGGCGTAGAATTTATAAAGGCCGTTGCTGGTCTTGTCGGAGAGGGTGAATATACCTTGGAACAGGAGGTTGAGGTTCGGGTCGGAGCACACTAGACGTCCGTCGAAGGCTTTGTCGGAATATGTCCCGGCGGCCATTATGTTGGAGTACTCGTAATCCAGCGCCCGCAGTTTGTCTATGAAGAGTGAGTCTATCCTGATGTTGGCCCCGTCTTTCCCGAGGGAAGCCCCGAGGGAGCTTCTCATCGTTATCTCTCCAAGTTTGTCTATTCCCGTGATCCTGCCCAGGTCGAGCTTGTCGGTGACGATTCTTCCGGATAAACCTTTCCCGGCCCCGATGGCGATGAGGTCTTTCAGCTTGACATCGGCCTTCAGGTTGCCCATCGAGGCTGTCATGACGTCACCCTTGACGGAGTAATTGTTGAGAGTCCCTTCCGCGTCGCCGCTGAAACGGATCTTCTCGCCCGGGGCGAATCCGGACAGGTCCAGCCCGGCGTCCGGGGCGAAACCGTTAATGAACCGTCCGAGGCCTTCGGAAGTGAACTCCAGCCTGTCCACATCGAAATTGAGGGAAGTCTTGTTGATGTCGGGCAGCCCGGTTATCCTTCCCGCCAGCGAGCCGGACACTCCGCTTCCTCTCTCGGTGAAATCGAACCTGTCGATCCCCAGGTCGCTTACAGGCCCGTCGACATCACCCTTCTCCAGCCACACGTTGATGTCCATGGATCTGAGGTCGGGAGCGAAGTACGACAAACTCTTGAAACTGACCAGACTGGGAAGGATGTCTCCGGTGAGTCTCACCTCATCGAGGAAATTGACGAAAGCCTTTGAGTTCTTGTAACTCATGGCGAACTCCCTCATACTGATGTCGGACCACTGGTCGGTCAGTCTCAGGTCCTCGACCAGGGCTTTCCCTTCGCCCACATTCGCCTTGCCGGTAAGGGAAGTGATTCTGTATCCGCTTTTTTCAGTGGCTTCCAGCCTCTCCACCTCACCTTTCATATGGCCGTCTGAAAGGTCCAGTCCCCGGGCCTCAAGGTGATGGACCGTCACCTCCAAATCCGCCCAGTTAATTCCGTAGCCGCTGTAAGGAATATGATTCTTCAGATCAACAAGCCGGAACCTGAAATCCTCAATCACCGCCTTACGGGCGTCGAATATCCGCCCCATCTCCTTTTTCTCGGCCTCATCCGGGGGCAGGAGGTGGAATACCCGCTCAAGATTCGTTCTCTCCGTCTCGGTGACAAGCGTGAGCGATGCTCCGCTGACGGTTATCTTACCGAAGTGGATACCTTCTTTCTTGAAAAGACCCTTGAGGGAGAACGAGGCCACGATCGACCTCGCCGTGGCTAAAGTGTCAAGGATCTCTCCTTTGGTGGAAGTGTGCGGGTTGTCATCGAGCAGAACCACATCGCTCACCACAATGGCGTTGAACGGTTTGAGATGGATTTTGGAGAACTCGATCCTTCCGTCGATCTTATTCTCGAGAGAGGCCGTGACCTTTTTGGCTATGAATGTCTGCACCACTTGGGTCTGGAGAAGCATCCAGGCGGCGAACAGCAGAACCGCCAGCGCCACCAGGACTGTCCAGAATATCTTGAGTGCCTTTTTCACAATCTACAAATATACCAAATTACTTTAACATGATTTTCCTCAACTTTGATTAAATTCGCGACAACTTCCTTAGTCTTTGAATACCATGGCGGATTATATCCTCGGGATCGAATCAAGTTGCGACGACACTTCGGCCGCCGTCTTGAGGGACGGGTTCCTTCTCTCCAACGTGATAGCGAGCCAGCAGGTCCACAAGGATTTCGGGGGAGTGGTCCCGGAGCTCGCGTCAAGGGCGCATGAGCAGAACATCGTGCCTGTCGTCAGCCGGGCCCTGGAGCAGGCCGGGATCGGTGTAAAGGACCTTACCGCCATCGCGTTCACTAGGGGGCCGGGCCTGCTGGGGTCACTTCTGGTCGGCACCTCTTTCGCCAAAGCCATGGGCATCGCCCTTGACATCCCGATCATCATGGTAAACCATCTCCAGGGGCACATCCTGGCGGGATTCGTGGACCAGGAGGGCAAGGACAACCGCCATCCGGTATTCCCTTATTTGTGCCTGCTCGTGTCGGGAGGCAACTCCCAGATCGTGAGGGTGGACAGCCCTGTTGAATATACCATCCTGGGGCAGACCATCGACGACGCGGTCGGGGAGGCTTTCGACAAATGCTCCAAGATGATGGGATTGGGATATCCCGGAGGCCCTGTGATCGACCGTCTCGCCAAGGAGGGCGACCCGAGGCGCTTCCGGTTCGCGAAGCCACATATTCCAGGACTCGACTACAGTTTCAGCGGCGTGAAGACCTCCTTGCTGTATTTCGTCAGGGACGAGATGGCCAAGGACCCGCTGTTCATCGAGAAAAACAAGGAGGACATCTGCGCCAGTTTCCAGAAGACCCTTGTGGACATCCTGATGGACAAACTCGTGAAAGCCGCCAGGCAGACCGGGATCAGGGAGGTCACGATCGGGGGAGGAGTCTCCGCCAACAGCGGACTGCGCTCAAGAGTGGAGGACGAGGGAAAGAGGAGGGGCTGGAACGTCTACCTTCCCGAGTTCAAGTTCACGACCGACAACGCCGCCATGATAGCCGTCGCCGGTTGGTTCCGCCTCAAGGCGGGGGAAAGGACTCCTTTGGATGTCGCTCCTGTCTCAAGAATCGCTGATTATTAATGAATTGGAATTATGATAGAGTTTGAAATGACCGGCCGTGTCGGTCGCGATCTGAGACCTGATGATGTCAGGATCGTCGCCGCGAGGGAGATGAACCTTAGGGGGAACGCGGTGATTAACGTGATCGATCCCACGAAGTCTTTCCAGCCGACATTCCCGGGCGCCGTGGCCACTTGTGTGATCGCCCGCCGCTCGATAGACGCGAGGAACGATGTCATCTACCGCTACAAGATAGAAGGCTACAACCATCGTTATGAGTCCTATGTCCCCTATGAGGCCCCCGAGTACAAAGATGTCACAGGGGCCGAGCCGGTGATTATTGTCGGCGCCGGACCGGCGGGGCTGTTCGCCGCCCTGAAACTGCTGACTCTCGGCTACAAGCCTGTGATTCTCGAGAGAGGCAAGAATGTCCGCGACCGCAAGTTCGACATGGCAAGGCTGACCAGGGATGGCGTCCTGGACCCGGACTCGAACTATTGCTACGGAGAGGGCGGCGCCGGAGCGTTTTCCGACGGGAAACTCTACACAAGGTCCTCCAAAAGAGGTGACATCAAGGAGGTCCTCCGCCAGTTCGTGGATTTCGGGGCTAACCCGCAGATTCTGATCGACGCCCATCCGCACATCGGCACTGACCGTCTCCCTAAGATAATCGAGAGCATCAGGACGACCATCGAGTCCAGGGGCGGGGAGTACCATTTCGGGACCAAGGTCACCGCCTTCACCAGGAAGAAAGACGGTACAATCGAGGTAAAAGCCCTTGACAGCGAGCATCCAACGAAGACCACGGGCAAACCCAAGGCGGTTAAATACTCTGCCCGCAAGGTGATTCTGGCAACCGGCCACTCGGCCAGGGACATCTATGAGGCCCTGGCCGCCGCCAAGTGCGCGCTTGAGTCGAAAGGCTTCGCCATGGGCGTGCGTGTGGAACATTCCCAGGCGCTCATTAACGAGGCCCGTTACCACGGCCAATGGGAGCCCGGGATGCCGGCCGCCGAATACTCGTTCGCGCAGCAGGTGGACGAGCGGGGGGTGTTCTCCTTCTGCATGTGCCCTGGCGGCGTCCTGGTACCCTCGGCGACCGAGCCTGAGTCCATAGTGATGAACGGGATGTCCAACTCCGCCCGCAGCGGCAAGTTCGCCAACGCCGGAGTGGTGGTCCAGATCGAGCCGGAAGACGTGCCGGAGGAATATTCGCAGGCCGGTCCTTTCAAGGGACTCGACTTCCAGAAAGCGGTCGAGAGGAAGATGTGGGAATATGCCCACGCCCGCTCAGACAACCCGATGGTGGCTCCCGCCCAGAGGATGATCGATTTCTGCAACGGGGTTGTCTCGGAGAATCTCCCCGAGACCTCCTACAAGCCTGGAGTGGTCTCGGCGCCTCTCCATAACCTGCTCCCCGAGTTCATCTCCTCACGTCTGGCCAAAGCCTTCCCTGAGGTCAACAAACGCTCGATCAGGGGATTCTTCACCAATGAGGCGCTTCTCGTGGGCGTGGAGTCCAGGACATCGTCACCTGTCAGGATCCCCCGTAATCCCGAGACTCTCGAGTGCGAGTCCTTCCCGGGGCTTCTGCCTTGCGGGGAGGGAGCCGGATATTCAGGAGGCATTGTCTCGTCCGCCATCGACGGCATCAATTGCGCTGTGGCCGCTGTCCGCTCGCTCTCTGCCCCGGAGACTGCCGGGGAAGGCGAGGAGCCTGTTAACGAGGAATAACCATGTCCGACGATAAACCCTCGGTCCACGCGGGTTTCCCATCGCCGGCGCAGGACTACTTGAACACCTTCATAGACCTCGACAAGGAGCTGGTCCGCCATCCGGCGGCCACCTTCTACGCCCGTGTCGTAGGTGATTCCATGATAGACGCCGGTGTGGAGGAGGGGGACGTGCTGGTCGTTGACAAGTCGCTGGAGCCCCGTGAGGGAGACATGGCCGTTTGTTTCATCGACGGAGAGTTCGCCCTGAAATTCATTTCTTTCAAGGAGCCGGTGGCCGCGGGCAAGACGAGGAAATCCTCCAGACCCGGGGTGTCATACAACATCCTTGAGCGTAAGAAGATGTGGCTGCTGCCCGCCAACGAAAAGTATCCGCCAATAGAAGTGACTGAGTCAAATGACTTTACCGTGTGGGGAGTCGTGACTTACGTGATAAAGAAAGTGTGTACGCGCTTGTAGACTGCAACAACTTTTTCGTCTCGTGCGAAAGAGCTTTCCAGCCCGCGCTGGAGGGCTGCCCCGTCGTTGTCCTCTCCAACAACGACGGGTGCGTCGTGGCCCGCAGCAACGAGAGCAAGGAGATGGGGATCAAGATGGGCACGCCTTTTTTCAAGGTGAAACATCTTGTGGACCAGGGGAAACTGATTGTCCGATCCTCGAACTATACCTTGTACGGCGACTTGTCCGCGAGGGTTATGTCCCTTCTTGCGGAAGTCGCCCCGAAACTTGAGGTCTATTCCATCGACGAGGCTTTCATGAATATGGACGGGGTTCGTGACGCCGATTTGAGAAGTCTGTGCTCCGCTCTCGTCAAGAAGGTCAGACGCTGGACTGGGATTCCTGTCAGCATCGGGATCGCCGACACCAAGACACTCGCTAAGGTCGCTAACCATTTCGCGAAAAGATATAAAGGCTATAAGGGAGTATGTGTCATCGACACTCCTCAGAAGATTCGGAAGGCGTTGTCCCTCACCCCGATAGGCGATGTCTGGGGGATAGGCTGGAGAGGCGCTCCCAAACTCGAGGCCGCCGGTGTGAAGACCGCCCTCGACTTTGCGGAGAGACCTTCGGAGTGGGTCAGGGGCCGGATGGGCGTGACCGGAGTCCGGACTTGGTCCGAGCTTCAGGGAATCAGGATGGTAGAGGACGAGAAGGATGAGAAGCGCAAGTCAATCTGCACATCGAGGTCCTTCGCGAATATGATCACCGGTCTGGACGAGCTCACCCTTAGGGTTTCCGATTTCGCGGGCAAGTGCGCCGAGAAACTCCGCAAGGACGGCACCGCCGCCCGGACCGTCGGGGTGTTCATCCACACCAATCGTTTCCGCGAGGACCTCGGTCAATATTATCCCATGGCCAGCGTCCGTCTGGATGTTCCGGCCAGCAGTACCCCTGAGATAGTCTCCGCCGCCCTGGGTGTCCTCAAAATGGTTTACCGTCCCGGATTCGAGTACAAGAGAGCGGGTGTGATAGTCACCGACATCGTGGACTCAGACTCGATCCAGCAGACGCTTTTCGGTTTCGACAGCGAGACCAGGGATAGGGACGACCGGATTTCCCGGGTGATGGACATCGTCAACTCCTCGGGCAAGAACACCCTGCGGCTCGCCACCCAGCGGGGAGGCCATTACGCCGACGGCATACGCAGGGAATATTGCTCCGGCCTGTACACCACATCCTGGAATGAACTGATTCAAGTAAGATAATCAATTAATATTCAATAACATGAAAAGAGCCTACCGTTTCATCCTCATCTTAGCCCTTGCCGTCGCGGCCATCGCCTGCGGTTCTTCTTTTGAGGCCTATGATCTTAAATGCGAAGGTCTTTCCGAGCCCCTCGCCATCGACTCGGTGACGCCTCATTTCAGCTGGAAGATCCGCTCCTCCGAGCCGATGTACCAACTTGGCTATGAGATCCAGGTGGCATCGACGAAGGCCGGTCTCAAGGCCGGTGACGCTGACATTTGGGACAGCAGGTTCGTGTTCTCCGGCGACCAGGTGATGGTCCCTTACGAGGGAGCTCCCCTGAGCTCGAGGCGGCAATGCTGGTGGAGGGTGAGAATCTGGAAATCTGATAAGGAGTTTTCGGATTGGAGCGAGCCCCAGCGTTTCGGGATAGGAGTCATCGGTGATGACACCCTCAAGGGAGACTACATCGGGGCCGTTCCCGGAGAGGGACGCTCGCCGCTCCTCAGGAAGAGGTTCGATGTGGCCAGCAAGCCAGCGGAGGCCATCCTCCACATCAATTCCCTGGGCTATCACGAGGCTTATATCAACGGCCGGAAGGTTTCTGAGGCCGTTCTCAACCCTGCGGTCTCCCAGCTCGACAAGCGCTCCCTGACTGTGACTTACGATGTCACCTCCCTGCTCAAGAAGGGTACTAACGAGATCGTTCTGTGGACGAGTTCCGGCTGGTACAAGCCCCGCGCGTTCAACGCGGTTTATGAGGGACCTCTCGTGAAGGCCGAGCTGGACGCCGTGACCCCTGAGGGAATAACCCCGTTGGTCTTCACCGACTCCTCGTGGCAGGGCGTATGGAGCGGATACCGTGACTACGACACATGGAGGGACTGGCATTTCGGAGGCGAGGTCATCGACGCCCGCGCTGTCCCGGTTTCCCTTGACCCTAAGACCCTTGACGCCATGACTTGGGGGCCTGTTGATGTTGTTGATATTCAAGGAATAGATGCTTCTCCCATGATGTGCGAGCCATGCGTTCCCCAGGAGACTGTCCAGGCCGTTAGCGTAACCCCTTACGGGGAGAACGGAGGCTGGCTTGTGGACTTCGGCCGTGTCATGAACGGGATGCTGGACATCATCCTCCCGGGGATGCCCGCGGGCCATCAATCCGTCGCCTCGTTCGCGGATTATGTCGATCCGGACGGCAAGCTGGAAGTGGTCAGCAAGAACTATCACATCTCGTCAGGCTCGGCGGATGGTGACCGTTTCGCGAACAAGTTCAACCACCATGTGTTCCGCTATGTCCTACTGGACAGCCTGTCCGCCGCCCCGGCGCTCAAGGACATAAAGGCGGTCAGGATGAGGACAGACTACAAGAGGGTCTCGAGTTTCGAGTCCTCCGACGAGGATCTCAATAAGATCCACGATATGGTGGCCTACACCCTCGAGAACCTGGCTTTCGACGGTTACATGGTGGATTGCGCCAACATCGAGCGTCTGGGCTACGGCGGCGACGGCAACGCCTCCGCCTTGACTTTCCAGATCATGTTCGACGCCTCGCCACTCTACATCAACTGGCTTCAGGCATGGAATGACGTTATCCGCGAGGACGGCGGACTGCCCCATACCGCTCCCAGCCCGCAGAGGGCCGGTGGCGGACCATATTGGTGCGGCTTCATCGTCCAGGCTCCCTGGAGGACATATATGAGCTACGGCGACTCACGCCTTCTCGAGAGGTGCTATCCCCAGATGAGGCGTTGGCTTGAATATGTGGACACCTACACCGTTGACGGACTTCTGAAACGCTGGCCTGACACGCCGTACAGGTCTTGGTATCTGGGAGACTGGGCGGCTCCTGAAGGAGTGGATGTGACTGATTCCGAATCAGTTGACCTTGTGAACAACTGCTCCCTCTGCCAGGTGTACAGGGAGCTGGAGGTGATCGCCGGAATAGTCGGCCGCCCCGAGGACGCCGCTGATTACAGGGCCCGCCGCGAGGCTCTCGCCGAGAAGATCAACGAGACCTTGTACCATCCGGATGAATTCATTTACGGAAGCGGCTCTCAGCTCGACATGGTTTACCCGATGCTGGTCGGTATTGTTCCAGAGGATATTCTCGGACAGGTTAGGAATAAGCTGATGGAGAGGACGGCGACAGTCTATGACGGGCACCTCAAGACCGGTCTGGTCGGAATCCCGGTCATAACCGAGTGGGCCACCCTCGCCGGGGAATGCGACTGGCTTTACAGTATGCTGAAACAAAGGAGCTATCCCGGCTACCTCTACATGATAGACAACGGTGCCACCGGCACCTGGGAGCATTGGGACGCCGACCGCAGCCGCTTGCACAACTGTTTCAACGGGATAGGGAGTTGGTTCTACCAGGCTCTAGGCGGGATTATCCCCGACGAGCCGGGCTATAGGCACGTGACCATTAATCCTCAAATCCCCGAGGGACTGGAGAGTGTCTCAGTCACTCAGGGGACTCCATATGGTCCGATAGTCGTCCGCAGGGACGGCCTGAACCTGCGTTTCGAGCTGCCTGTGGGAGTCAGCGCCACCGTCGGGGGCGAGGAATACTCAAGCGGTGTCCACGAAGTCGCGCTGTAGAGGGAAGGAAGACTATCCTATAGCTTTCAGGATGAGGTCCACCGCCTCGTCCTCAGTGAGGTAATCCATATTCAGGACAAGGTCGTAATTCCGCAAGTCATAACGGCTTGTGGAAGCGAACTTGCTGATGTAATTCTCCCTCGCCTTGTCAACATAGTCAATCACCTCTTCCGCTTCTTTCTCTGAGAGTTCCTGACGGCGCATGACCCTCTCTATCCTCTTCGGAAGTGAGGCGTGGATGAAAACATCGAACTTGTTGGGGTGGTCCTTCAGCACGAAAAACCCGGAACGTCCGGCGATGACGCAGGATGACTCCTCGGCCAGGGAAAGCAGTATCTGCCTCTCGCACGCGAAAATCTCGTCTGACGTGACCACCGGAGGCTCCTCCGCGCCGCGGGGAATGAACATCTCGGATCCGAACTCGGGGGAAATCCTCGAGAACAGGTCCTCCAGCCAGTTGCGTTTCACGCCTTTGATTCTCTCGATCTCATTGGCGTTAAGATTGAAAGCGCTAGTGAGTCTCTTGATTATCTGCTTGTCACAGAAGCGTACCCCGAGCCTCTCCGCCAGTTTCTTTCCTACGGTTCTACCGCCGGAACCGACCTCTCGGCTGATGGTGATGACAAATTTTTCGTTCGTGTTCATGTGGCGATTGTTTTCGGCGAATATAATAAAAATGCCAATATTTTGTATATTTACTTGTTCTAACACTTTTGATCATAACGATAACACTCCACAATATGCTTAACAGAAGAGATTTCCTCAAGTCCATGGCGGTGGCTTCCGCCGGCATGGCCCTGACGCCCGGAGAGATTCTGGCGAGGGAGAGTCTCGCCGGCGGCCTCTCTCAGGCCAAACCCCGCGGCGAGAAGGTCAAGATCGCGTTCGTCGGAATAGGCAACCGCGGTGAACAGATCATAAATGATTTCACCAACACAGGCATGATCGAGGTCGTGGCCCTGTGCGATGTCGACATCGACGGGCCCCAGTGCAAGAAGGCTCTGGCTATGTATCCTAACGCCAAGAGGTTCCGGGACTATCGCCAGATGTTCGACAAGTGCGGCAACGAGTTCGACGCCGTGGCCGCCGCCATTCCGGACCATTCGCACTTCCCGATCGCCATGCTCGCCATGAACCAGGGAAAGCACATCTACCTTGAGAAACCGATGTGCCGCACCTTCCACGAGGCCGAGCTGATGATGGCCGCGGCTAAGCGCAACCCCAACCTCGCCACCCAGGTGGGCAACCAGGGACACTCAGACGCCAACTATTTCCAGTTCAAGGCTTGGCTCGACGCCGGCATCATCAAGGATGTCACAGCCGTGACCGCCCACATGAACAATTCCCGCCGCTGGCACAGCTTCGACGCGAAGAGGATGTACAAGATGCCGTCCCAGCAGTCGATTCCCCGCGGGATGGATTGGGACACATGGCTCGGAGTCACTCCTTACCACGACTATAACGAGAAATATCACCAGGGCGACTGGCGTTGCTGGTACGACTTCGGTATGGGCTGCCTCGGCGACTGGGGCGCGCATATTCTCGACACAATCCACGAGTTCCTTGAGCTCGGGCTTCCGTACGAGGTCAGCATGCTTTACGAGAACGGACATAACGACTATTTCTATCCGTATTCATCCACCATCCTTTTCCGCTTCCCGCAGAGGAACGGCATGCCTCCGGTGGACGTGACCTGGTACGACGGTCTTGACAACCTGCCTCCGATCCCGAAGGGCTATGGCGGGGGAGTCTCGACAGCCGATGTGCCGGCTTCAAACCAGAACGACGGTCCAGTGGCCAAGTTGTCGCCCGGCAAGATCATCTACTCCAAGGACCTGACTTTCAAGGGGGGCAGCCACGGCTCAACCCTGAGCATCATTCCCGAGGAGGCCGCCAAGGACATGGCCGACAAGCTTCCCGAGGTGCCTCAGAGCCCTTCGAACCACTTTGAGAACTTCCTGCTGGCCTGCCAGGGTATCGAGAAGACCAGGTCCCCGTTCGAGATCAACGGTGTCCTCTCGCAGGTGTTCTGCCTCGGCGTCATCGCCCAGAGGCTCAACGCCAAGCTCTATTTCGACCCTCGTACAAAGCAGTTCACCAACAATGACTTCGCCAACTCCATGCTCGTTGGCCTGCCGCCGCGCAAGGGTTGGGAGGAATTCTACAAGATGTAATATCCCTTTGACATGAGAAAGACATTATTCGCCCTGATGGCGCTGGCGCTCTGCGTCTCCGCATGCGGCTCCAAGGATTCAGCCAAGGATAACACTTTGACTTCCAAGGAGAAGAAAGAAGGCTGGGCCCTCCTATGGGATGGCAAGACCACTGAGGGCTGGAGAGGCGCCAAGCTCGACGCCTTCCCCGAGAAAGGTTGGGTCATCGAGGATGGCGTCCTCAAAGTCATGGCCGGCAACGGTGGCGAGTCAACCAATGGTGGTGACATCATCACCACCCGCCTTTACAAGAATTTCATCCTCAAGGTGGACTTCAAGATCACCGAGGGAGCCAACAGCGGCATCAAGTATTTCGTCGATCCTACACTGAACAAGGGTGCCGGCTCGGCGATCGGCTGCGAGTTCCAGGTGCTGGACGACCTTCGTCACCCTGACGCCAAGCTCGGCGTGAAGGGCAACAGGACCCTCGGCTCTCTTTACGACCTGATCCCCGCCCCGACGGACAAGCCTTTCGACATCAACTCGTGGAACACCGCCATGGTGGTGGTCCAGGGCAACCATGTCGAACATTGGCTCAACGGCGTGAAACTTCTTGAATACGAAAGGAATAACCAGGAGTGGAACGCTCTGGTGGCCTACAGCAAGTACAAGGATTGGCCGAACTTCGGCAACTACGAGGAAGGTTACATCCTGCTTCAGGACCACGGTGACGAGGTCTGGTACAAGAACATAAAGATCAAAGAGTTGAAATAATGGCGGGCAGAAGGGATTTCCTGAAGTCCATGGCCGCGGTCTCCGCGGGTGTGGCTTTGTCTCCCGCCGGGTTATTCGCCAAAGGAACTCCTCCGGATGAGCTCGCTCGCCCGGAGGAGGCTTCTTTCGGGGCGGATTCCCCGTCGGCTTCCTCTCCGGCTATGCCGGCGGACGTGAACGACGAGACATTACTGAAGATAAGGCAGGCCCGTTACGTGTCCTCCCCGGACAAGGTGAAGGCCGCCTCGCTGGGGATTCTCCACTATTCTGATATTCATGGAGATGACGTGGCGGTCGCGAGGCTCAAGGAGGCGATCTCCAAGTATTCGCCTTACATTGACGCCGTGCTGAACACAGGCGACGCCGCCTTATACTACGCCGACGGCACGAGGCAATATCCCAACGGAGCCGCTTGGTGGAGGGCCTCTGGACTGGCGGAGAAGTCACTTTTCGTACTCGGCAACCACGACGGGGCCGAGAAGTCCGATGCCAAGGGCCATCTCGAGGGCTCCGCGGATTGGGATTTCAAGGGGAAGGAGTGGGTTTTCGACACCTACTATTCCGACTATGTCGCCGGGTTGGGCTGCGTCATGCCCGATGGCTTCGACAAACGCGGGCACCCTTGCTACAAGTCCTGTTTCTGGCATAAGGATTTCGAGGCGGCGAAGATCAGGCTCATTGGCCTCGACTGCATGCATTTCAATGACACTCAGCGCTATACGGCCGGCGAGCAGGAGAAGTGGCTCGAGGAAAAGCTGGCCGAGACCTTGGTGAAGGGGAGTCCGGTCCACGGATATTCAGTCATAGTCTCGACCCATTATCCGCTCGACGATTTCGAGGGGGATGACGAGAGGTGGGACGAGAACGCCCACCGCTTCGTGTATAATGACAGCCCTGAAGGGGGCCGTGTGGTGAACCACAGGACCGGCGACGTCACTTCCTTCCACTCTCCTGACCAGGTCTCTTACGTGGCCAACAAGCGTTTCTCGCTGAGGGAGAGGAAGTTCTCGGCCACAGAGCAGTATGGCTATGTCTCCGGTGAGGCCAATCCCTTCGCCGACATCGTGCGGAAGTGGGTGGATAAGGGCGGCAAGTTTGTGGCCTGGCTCGCCGGCCATTGCCACAAGGACATGCTATATTATCCCTCTAAGTATCCGGATCTTCTGTGCGTCGTGGTGGATCAGGCCGGGAACCTCCGCGGTAACAACTTGACGGACCGTGAGGAGGACCTCTCGACCCGTTTCTGCGCCAACTATTACAGCGTGGACACCCAAAACAGCCTCTTTAAGATCGTCCGCCTTGGCCTTCCCCTGAACCGCTTCCTCATCCCCAAAACCGTCCTCTGCTACGACTACAAGAACCGCAAGGTGATTTACGAGTAGAGCGATTCGTAAGGGTATCCCTACTTCTTCTCCTTGCCGCCGAGGAGTTCCCTGACTTTGAGGGGGACGTTGGTGGTGACGCAATCGACGCCGAGGCCTATCATCTCCTTCACGACCTCCTCCTTATCGACGGTCCAGACATTGACGCTCATCTTGTTGGCGTGGGCGCGGCTGACCCAGTCAGGGTCACTCTGGAAACGGCTGTAGTGGTAGTCGATGCCGTTGACTCCCTTGGCGAGAACCTGCTCGGGGGTGAGATCCCTCTCCAGATACTGCACGGTGAAGCCCGGGCAGAGGGCCGCGACCCTCTCGCAGATATTCATGCTGAAGGAGATGAATATCACCTTCTTCGGGTCGAGCAGCCCGTGATTCTTCAGGGCCTCGACGCTGCGGTCCACCATGTAGTCCTCATGGGCCTTGTCGAGCTGGCTCTTGAGCTCGAACACGAGGACGGTGCCTCCCTTCTCTCCCTGGGTCAGGTACTCGTCGAGGGTGGGCAGCTTCTCGCCGTTCTTGAGGCGGTAATCGGCGAAATCGGCGTAGTCATGGGTCTGGATGTCCACTCCTTTGATGTGCCTGTCGTGGTGGACCACAAGCACGAGGTCGGAGGTCATGTGGACATCGAACTCGCTGCCCCAGAAACGGTTCTGCTGGGCTAGCTCGAGAGCCTTTATGGAATTCTCGGCGTAACCTGCCTCCTCGCAGTTCCAGAAGCCACGGTGGGCTGTGACGGCGACTTTGGGCGCGCATGACACCGCGAGGGCGACGATGGCGGCCCCGAGGGCCGCGATTCTGATAGATCTGGACATATCCTTTGAGTTATTAGTTTCCGTGTGTATGACAAATATAGTGAAAAATGGTTATTTTTGTAATCTATGAGTGAATTGAAATAATTGTTAAAGATATGGTAAAAGTGAATCTGGGAGGCTGCGGCTCCTTTGTCAAAGACGCTGATTACAAGGTTTATGTCGGTAAGGCCCTCGAGGCCCTTGAGGTTCTGGAAAGCGGAAGCGGCGCCGGGAATGACTTCCTGGGCTGGAAGCATCTTCCCTCGGAGACTCCTGGGTCCCTGATCGCCGAGTGCGAGTCTGTCCGTGACAGTTGGAAGGCCAAGGGCGTGGACCTCGTGGTCGTGATCGGCATCGGAGGTTCCTATCTTGGGGCCCGCTGCGCCATCGAGGCGCTCTCGCATAACTTCGCCAAGCAGCTCGCCGGCCCGAAAGACGCCCCCGAGGTGGTCTTCGCCGGCAACAACCTTTCCGAGGATTATCTCGCCGAGCTTATGGATCTCGTGGCCCAGCGTAACGCGGCCACTGTCGTCATCTCCAAGTCCGGCACGACAACAGAGCCCGCCGTGGCCTTCAGGATTGTCAAGGAATATATCGAGAAAACCTACACCGACGCGTCAGAGAGGATAGTCGCCATAACCGACGCCAGGAAGGGCGCCCTCAAGACCCTCGCCACCCAGGAAGGCTACAAGACCTTTGTTGTCCCCGACAATGTGGGAGGACGCTATTCCGTCCTCACCCCAGTCGGTCTGCTGCCCATTGTCCTGGCCGGATTCGATGTCAGGGCGATGCTAGCCGGCGCGAAGGAGATGGAAATCGCATGCGCCTTGAGGTCGGAGGAGAATCCCGCTGTCAAGTACGCCGCGATGAGGAACCTTCTCTACAAGGAGCTCGGTAAGAAGGTCGAGATCCTCGTCTCTTACAATCCCAAGCTCCAGTACCTCGGGGAGTGGTGGAAACAGCTCTACGGCGAGTCCGAGGGCAAGGATCTCAAGGGAATATTCCCGGCTTCCGTCAACTTCACCACCGATCTTCACTCCATGGGCCAGTTCATCCAGGAGGGTGAGAGGATCATGTTCGAGACCGTGGTGAATGTCGAGAAGAGCGGCCGCTCCGTCATCATCGGCTCCGATCCCCAGAACCTCGACCAGCTCAATTACCTCGCCGGCCGCCATGTCGAGCATTGCAACGCCATGGCCCAGCTTGGCACAAAAATCGCCCATATAGACGGAGGAGTGCCTCAGCTCGAGGTCTCCATTGAGAATCTCTCCGCCTACAATCTCGGAGGTCTCTTCCAGTTCTTCGAGTACGCCTGCGGAATAAGCGCTTATGTGCTAGGAATCAATCCTTTCAATCAGCCGGGTGTCGAGGCGTACAAGAAGAACATGTTCGCCCTTCTCGAGAAGCCAGGCTACGAGGAGATGACCAAGGCCATCAAGGAAAGGCTGTAAGAGATGGATTGCGAGCGTAAATTCCAGGAGACATACAAGAGGGATCCGGAAGGGGTGTCCTTCTGCCCCTACCGTGTCTGCCCGATAGGCGCCCATTCCGATCATCAGCTCGGAAAGATCACCGGTTTCGCTATCGACAAGGGGATCCACATCGCCTATGCCGCCAAGCGCAACGGTGTGATCGAGCTATCCTCGCTCCAGTTCGACAAAAGAGCCCAGTGGCACGTCCGCGCGGTCCCGGAGGAGAAGCAGAACGACTGGGCGGACTATCTCCGCGGCGCTACCAAAGAACTGTCCCAGGTCTATCCGCTTCAGGTCGGCCTCAGCGGTGTGATAGAGGGGACGCTCCCCATCGGGGGACTCTCCTCTTCCGCGGCCGTGATAATCTCGTTCATGAAAGCCCTTTGCCTGGTCAACGACCTTCACCTTGAGGACAAGGAGCTTATCAATATGGCCAAGGCCGCCGAGAACAACTATGTCGGTGTCTCCTGCGGCAAACTTGACCAGAGCTGCGAGGTGTTCTCCCGTAAGGACCATCTCCTTTATCTGGACACACTGGACGATACCTATGAGTTGATCCCGGCGTCACCGGCGATGAAGCCTTACGAGATAGCCATTTTTTTCAGCGGCGTTGAGAGAACCCTCGCCGGAAGCAAGTTCAACATGAGGGTGGACGAGTGCAAGAGCGCGGCATATGCCCTGAAAGCTTATGCCGGGATGGAGTACGGAAAGTTCGCTGAGACTCACCTGAGGGAGGTCCCCCGAGAGATCTATGAGACCTACAAGGACCGTCTCCCGGACAACTGGCGTAAGCGCGCCGAGCACTGGTACACCGAGTTCGACCGAGTCCAGAAGGGCGCCGAGGCTTGGAGGAGGGGAGACATCGAGGAATATGGCAGGCTTAGTTTCGAGAGCGGCCGCTCCTCGATCGAGAACTACGAGACCGGATCTTCCGAGCTCAAGAAACTCTACGACGTCATGACCACGACGGAAGGGATCTACGGCGGCCGTTTCAGCGGCGCCGGTTTCAAGGGCTGCTGCATGGCCCTGATCGACCCCGCCTTCCGTGAGAGTATATTCAAGAAAGTCGAGAGGGAATACCTTGAGGAGTTCCCTGAACTTATAGGACGCTACTCCGCCTACGTCTGCCACAGCGCTGACGGAGTGAGAATATAACATCATGCTATGAGATGCCTTGTCCTGGCGGCCGGTTACGCGACACGGCTTAGCCCGCTCACAGACAATTTCCCGAAACCGCTGCTGGAAGTCGGCGGAAAGCCGATTCTTGACTGGCTTGTCGAGGATATCGCCTCGGGCGGGAAGGTTGACGGTTTCGTGGTGGTCACCAACCACAAGTTCGCCTCCATATTCGAGGATTGGGCGGCCGGGCGTCCCGAGGACATCACCGTCCTGGACGACGGCACCTCCACCAATGAGACCCGTCTGGGCGCGGTGAGGGACATAATGTTCGCCGTCGAGGCCCTTTCGCTGGACGAGGACCTGCTGGTGATCGCAGGGGATAACCTGCTGGATTTCAGCCTGGATGCCTTCATCGATTATTCCCTTGGGAAAGGCACATCCTGCGTCATGAGATATTTCGAGCCATCCGCGGCGAGGCTCCGCAAGTGCGGGGTGCTGGAGATTGACGACGACGGCCTGATACTCGGGATGGAGGAAAAACCATCAGAGCCCAAGTCACACTGGTGTTGTCCTCCGTTCTATTATTACACCCGAGAGGACGCCGCGCTTATCCCCGAGGCGATCGCCTCGGGTTGCGGGACAGACGCTCCGGGAAGCCTTGTGTCGTGGCTCTCAGCCAAGTCGCCGGTCCATGCTATGGAGATGCCCGGCAGACGTTTCGATATCGGCAGCCTTGAGAGTTACAATGCTGTCCGGAAGTATTTCGGGAAACCCAAAAACCGATAGATATGAGACGATTCCTTCCTGTCACCATTATCGCCGCCTTGGCGCTGTTGTGCGCGTCATGCTCATCGAGAACCACCGCGGGAGAGTCAAAGGACGACATCTACGTCTGCGCCTATGTGTGGCCCTCATGCCACGACGATTCCCTCGCTCACCACTGGCTCTGGGAGGAGGGAATAGGTGAGTGGGAGGTCATCAAGCAGGGGGACAAGCGTTTCCCCGAGCATTACCAGCCCCGCCAGCCTCTCTGGGGATATGAGCTGGACAACGACCCTGTCGTGGTTGAGAAATGGATCCAGACCGCCCTCAAATACGGTGTCAACACCTTTATCTACGACTGGTACTGGTACAACGACCCGGACGGCTACAGCGGGCCGTATCTCGAGAGCGCCCTGAACGACGGTTTCCTCGGCGCCCCGAGCCACGATAAGATGAACTTCTACATCATGTGGGCCAACCACGATGTGAAATACAACTACTGGAACTATCACAAGTGGGGGGACAACGAGGAGCGTCTCTTCAATCCCGATGTGGACTGGGACCAGTTCAAGAAGGTGGTGGATAGGGTGATAACCCAGTATTTCGGGCTTCCCGAATATGTCAAGATCGACGGGTGCCCGGTGTTCGCCATATTCTCCATGGGCAACTTCATCAGGAGTTTCGGCTCTCTTGACGAGGCCGCAAAGGCCATGGAGTATTTCCGTTCCGAGGTCAGGAAGGCTGGTTTCCCGGATTTGCATTTGCAGGAGATCCAGGGTGGCGGCTACCGCATGGGTCAGGCCAGGATCGACGGAATGAATAAAATCATCAACACGCTGGGTATCAACAGCGAAGCCCTATACAACATGGGAGGCTTCGATCCGGATTACCTGCTTCAAGGGAAGGAGGCCATCGAGATCCGAGCCCAGATGGACGAGGTCTTTGACGTGCCTGTGTTCCCCTGTGTCTCCATCGGTTGGGACGACACCCCCAGGTTCCCCGCCAAAGGACCCGATGACTGCACCCGTTTCCACAACACTCCCCAGACTTTCGCCACCTTCCTCGCGAAGGCCAAGGAATATGTCTTGAACCATCCCGACCAGCCCCGTTTCATGATGATCAACGCCTGGAACGAGTGGGTCGAGGGAAGCTATCTGCTGCCGGACCGTCTCAACGGTTTCGGATATCTCCAGGCTGTGCGTGATGTCCTCGACGGGAAATATGACGAGGAATAGAGTTATAATCATCCTACTGTTTCTTTTATCCTCCTTTCCGGCTCTCGCCGACAAGCAGGAGGTCAGGGACTTGGACATTACTATGATACTCTCCCATAAGGGATCCGTGCTGTTCGACGAGCGCTGGGATCTCAACACGGGGGACAACATCACGGAATGGTATCTGGTCCGGCAGAATCTTGGTGACATCATCATTCCCTCCTTCACGGTCCTTGACGAGACAGGGAAGCGGTTCGAGGACGACGGTGAGTGGAATGTGAACAGAACCCTGGAGGAAAAGGCCGGGAAATCCGGAATAGTCCACAAGGATGACGGAGTCGAGCTTTGCTGGGGGATCGCCCCAAGAGGCGACCACGTGTTTCACGCCATCTACAGCATGGTCAAGGCGATGAAATCGTTGAACGACTATGACATGCTGCACCTTCAAGTGGTCTCCCCGGGAATGTCCTCCCCGCCTCAGCATGTGAAGGTGACTGTAAAGTCCAAAGACATAGCCCTGGACACACTCAACACCCGGGCCTGGGGATTCGGTTTCGAGGGAACCACCACATTCACTGACAGTTGTGTCGTGTTCGAGTCCGTCAAGCCGTTCCGCCAGAACAACTCTGTCATCATACTCCTGCGATTCAACAAGGGAGTATTCGAGCCGCTGAGCGTCCAGGAGCGCGATTTCCAGGACGCCTTGGATGTCGCTCTCGAGGGCGCGTCATTCGCGGACGATCCTAAGGAAGATGACGACACGGCCTCCGCGATCGCCGGTTTCTTCACTCTCCTCGTGATGTATTTCTTAATTTTCCGGCCGATCGCGAGAGCGTTCCGGAATCCCCTTAAAGTCACGAGGAAGGACAGGAGAAAAGCTCTCGGTATGCGGCCGAAAGCCGTCGGATGGTACAGGGATATCCCTCTCGAGGGCGACTTGATCGCCGCCAACAGCGTGTTGAACAAGCTTTTGAGCGACCGTAAAGGCAACCACCTCGCTCTCGCGGTGATACTCAGGCTCGTCCATGAGGGTTTCATCGCTCCGACCAGCGATTTGAACGGGAAGGTCGAGTTGAGGTTCACCGGCAAGGACACCACCGGGATGCCTACCTACATGAAGAGGTTCTATGACATGCTGAAAGAGTCTTCCGGAGAGGATAACACTTTGCAGGACAAGGAGTTCTCTAAATGGTCGAAGAAGAATGACGGCAAGGTGTACAATTGGCTCAAGACTTGTCTGTCCGACGGCGCCTCGCGCATGAGGGCGAACGGCTTTTACACCTCCGGCAACGACATCACCAAGACCGGTCGCGAGATGGCCCGGGAAGTGTGGGGACTCAAGAAGTTCCTGGAGGATTTCACTCTCGTCTCTGAGAGGGAGACCATCGAGGCCAGCCTGTGGAAGGAATACCTTGTTTTCGCCGCTCTCTTCGGCATCGCCGACAAGGTGGCCGACCAGCTTAAGGACATCGACCCGAAACTGTTCAAGGAGACTTTCAGCTACAACTATGGCACATTCTCCTCGATCATGAGCACCAGCGGAATTATCTCCGACATGGTCCGCTCGGCGGCCATCAGCGGCAGGCCCGCGCCGGTATATTCAGGCGGCGGGGGAGGAAGCTCTTACAGCGGAGGTGGCAGCCGTGGTGGCTATGGCGGCCATACCTCCTCAGGAGGCGGTGGCGGCTATAGTGGCGGAGGCCGCGGCGGCGGAGGAAGATAGTCTCAGTAAGTTACTGTTAGCCGACGACCCCTATTCGGCGGGAATCTCGACTGCGGGCCAGCCGAAATCCTGATAGTATTTGACAGGGATCCCGTTCGCTTTGACGAACTCCTTGATAGCGTCCAGTCTCGCGGCCTCGCGGGCGATATCGTCCGAGTTAGCGGCCATGAACTCGTCGTACTTGTCCCCGAATATCCTCTTGGCGGTCGGGGTGAACTCGGACCCGTCGCCGACGGCCTCGAAAGATGTGACCACGTGACCGGTCTCAGTCTTTTTGACGTGCATCTTGCCGGGGTACGCGCCACCGGAGACAGTCTTTAATGTGTCGCCCGCCTTGTTGTAGTTATACAGCCAGAAATCGCCTAGGACCTGGATGTCGTCGGGATTGTCAAAGTCCGCGACTGTGTAGGAGTAGAAGGGAATGCTGTACTCGGAGGGCTCGTAGCCTTCCCCTAGAGTATCGACAATATACCTGTCAATGGCTGTGTATACAGTCTCGGACACAACGTCAGTCTCCTCGCCGGGGATCGGCTGGTTATCCCCTCCGCCGCGTTGCCGGCATGAGGAGACGAGGGCGATGGTCGCGACGCTCAAAAGCGTCATGAGAATGATTCTGATGGATTTCATATCTGTACGCTGATTGTTATTCCATGTTTCCGGCAAAGGTAGTGAATAGAATCCGCATGTCAGCGTGTCATTATCAGAATCTTTACCGGGCCTGGCATACCGGATACCGGCAGCGGATCGTCCGGGGAATAGAACTCCCAGGAGGTCCTGGCGGCGCGCTCCTCCACCGGAAGGGCGGAATCTCCGATGAGCCTGTTCCCCCATGAGTTGGTGACATCGATTTCCAAAGTGTTCTCACCTTCCCTGAGAGCCTCGGAGATGTCAATCTTGTACGGTTCCTTCCACAGAAGGCCCAGATCCCTGCCGTTGACTCTCACGCGCGCCATGTTGAACACCTGCCCGAGATCCAGCGTGGCTTCCGTAGCGGCAGGGTCAGTACTCAATCGGAAGGATGTCCTGTAAGTGGCCGTGCCGGAGAAGAAGCGGAGAAACGGGTCCCTGGACTCTGTCCAGGCGTAAAGGCTATCAAGACGATAGTCAGCGGCCCCCGCGGGGTCGATGGCCGGGACAAAGTGTACGGCCCAACCGGATGAAAGCGGAATCTCTTCTGTCACAGGCTTTTTCTCTGAAGAGTGAACAGAGTCACGCTTCGTACTGCCTCGTAGCACAACGAACACGGCGTCATCCCTTTCCATATTCAGATCAACGATCAAGCGTCCGTCCTCAACCCTGTAGACTACATCTTCTATAGTCCCTCGGTCAGCCCTCCACACCTTTGGCTCCAACACTTTCCGCCCCGACCTGACAGGCTTGAAATCACGGAGACCCAAACTCAAATTCCTTGGTCTTGAGCAGATATTCGCTATCCAGTAGATCTCCCCGTCGGAAAGCTTACGGTGGACAAAGGCGACGCTGTCCGGGACATTCGACACATCGGCGCCGATCCCTTCTTTCTCAAGGACGGATCTAATATCCCCGCCTTTCCTGAGGTCGCACACCGGAATCCCCGCCTCACGAATCGCCTCGACCTTGGCGGCTACCGCATCGGACATCCTCTCTATCTGACTGTCAATCACCAGCATACGATAGCTGGCTCCAGATTCGGAGACTATATTCCCGTCTTTTATCTCGAGAGCGTTCACGAGAGCGTCCCCATTCACGAAATCGTGGTTCCATCCAGCCGGTATCCCCGGCCTCTCCTGACTGAACCTTGCCGTCAGATTGGTGTCCTCGCCGTACAGATAGGCGATGTCCGCGACGAAGCGGCCCTGGCTGAGCATGAAGCAACTCCTGCTGAGGTAGTCTATCCATGGACGGGCCTCGGAGGCCCAGGTGTCGTATCTGTTGAACCACTGGCCGTATGGGCCAAGGCCAAGGCCGGGCTTGAAACTGTCCGATGGCTGATGGACGGAAGTGTGGATCACGAACCTGTTGAGACCCTCGGCCATGGCCGCGTCGGCGACAGGCTTGAGCTTGCCGGGATGGCACTGATAAGCCCACCATCCATCCCATTTCCCCGGGCGGCCGTTGGTCGTGAACGCCTCGGCCGCGCAGATGTTCTGGCCGTAGATATGGGCCACGGACGATGATTCCCGAAGGTCCGCCTCCATATGCGGCATAGTGGCATAGACTCCCGCCCGGAAACGGACCCAGAACGCGCCCTGGGGCACATCCGCGGTCCTTTTGACCATCATCCCGTCGCCGGTGAAGGCGCGTCTTTCCTCGTGGGATTCGCTGTAGCGCTTGATGCCGTGGGAATGGAATATCCCGGTGGCCTGGTCGTAGTGGTTCTCGGCAAGCAACTCCCCGAGAGTCTGACGCCAGTCGAAGAGGAAACGCTCGCGCTCCTCATCGGTCCCGATCTTCTCTCCGGCCAGGGCGGGAAGCCAAAAGGCCATTGAATATCCCCGCCTCTTTTCGAACTCCTCCTCCATCCGCGCGGTCCATGTCCCCTTACCGGACTCGTAACTATCTATGTCAATATTACTTATCGTCCCAGGACCGAGGTCGCGTCCAAGCGCCTCCTTGTAAAGTCCAAGGTAGTTCTCCCAGTACCTTCTCACGGCTCCCGAGTCCAGTTTGTCCACCTCGAGGCCTGTCGCCTCAGGCGGGGCAGGCCCGTTTGTTGTCCCTATCAAGGTGTAGGCGAACCTGTAGATGGTCCATTCTCCTTCCGGGGCGGTCCAGTCCAGTGTCCCGTCGCGATAGGATGAGGTGATATCCTCGACCACAGGTTCCGGACCCCGCCTGACCGCCAGGACCCGTATTTCCTTAAGGTAGCCTCGAACGATTCCGTCCAGTTCTGGAACGGCGTGGAAAAGATTCGACGAGACTGTCTTCCAAGGCGTAGGAAGAGTCCCGTGAAAGTGCCCTCTGACAGGAGTCTCGCTCCAGACCAGCTTCTTCTGGGCGTCATCCTCGCTCACCCACGGGCCGCCGGTCAGGCTCCAGCCCGGAGAGCTGGCGATCCCTACTTCAAGGCCGAGAGAGTCCGCGAGTGCCACCGCGTGACGGAAGGCATCCTTCCAACCTTCGCTCATGTAGGGAAGAAGAGTGTCAACCACCTGAGGTGTAGAATACGCCGCGTCGAAAAGAAAGAAGCCCGAAAGGCCGATGTCACTCATCCACTGAAGATCCTTCGATATGCCCTCCTTTGTCACATTGCCGTTCATCCAATGCCATAAAGCCATCGGCCGGCTCTCATGAGGCGGGTTCTTGAAACCGGCTTCAAGATCGATGTAACCATTCCTTTCGCCGCAAGACAGAGTCAGCAGGGCGGCGGCGATGTAGAGGACGATTCTTTTCATGAGATAAATATACGAAAAAGAAAGACACCAGCGTTTCCGCTGATGTCTTTTCGGGAGTGAGGACTGGCAGATTTGAACTGCCGACCTCTTGCCTGTCAAGCAAGCGCTCTAAACCAACTGAGCTAAGCCCTCGTTTGGGA
>CADBRH010000018.1 GCA_902797035.1 uncultured Bacteroidia bacterium
CAAATAAGGAGATTAAGTTATGGCAAAGAAAGCAGTCGCTACATTCGCCGCGAAGGCCGGCGCCAAGAGCATGGTGAAATGCATCCGCATGGACAAGTCCCCCAAGACGGGAGCTTATTTCTTCACCGAGCAGCTCGTCGAGGCTGAGAAGACCAAGGAATTCTTCGACGGCAAGAAATAATCGCTGTCAGAAAGATACTCTCGGGCGGGCGCCACATGGCGTCCGCCCTTTTTTATTTAAAGTGATTTCGCGTATATTTGTAAGATAATAATTCAAGTGCCATGGGACTGTTTGACAAAGGCGTGCAAAAGACGAAAGAAGGCTTCTTCCAGAGGCTTTCGAGGGCCGTGGCCGGCAAGTCCAGGGTCGATGACGACATCCTTGACGCCATAGAGGAGGCGCTTGTCGCCTCGGACATGGGAGTTGACACTACCCTTAAGATTGTGGACAGCCTTGAGGAGAGGGTCGGGAGAGACAAGTACATGTCCCTGGACGAGCTTCTTGACATGCTCAGGGACGAGATCGGCAAGATGCTGGAGGTTGACGGGGAGGAGGCTCCGGCGGAGCCTTTCGACTTGACCAAGAATCCTCTGGTCGTGATGGTTGTCGGTGTCAACGGTGTGGGGAAGACAACCACGATCGGGAAGCTGGCCGCCAGATACAAGGCCATGGGCAAGAAGGTTGTCATCGGTGCGGCCGACACTTTCAGGGCCGCCGCCGTGGACCAACTGGTGATATGGGCCGGAAGGGCCGGGGTGGAGATTGTCAAGCAGGGCATGGGTGCCGATCCGGCCTCCGTGGCTTTCGACACGGTCAAGTCGGCTGTGGCGAAGGACGCTGACGTTGTCTTGATCGACACCGCCGGCAGGCTGCACAACAGGGTGGACCTGATGAACGAGCTGACAAAGATCCGCAACGTGGCCCGGAAAGTGATTCCCGACGCGCCGCACGAGGTCCTCCTGGTGCTCGACGCCTCGACAGGCCAGAACGCCTACCAGCAGGCCAAGGAGTTCTCTAGGGCCACTGACATCACATCGCTGGCGGTCACCAAACTGGACGGTACCGCCAAGGGCGGAGTCGTGATCGGGATAGTGGACCAACTTAAGGTACCGGTGAAGTTCATCGGGATCGGCGAAGGTGTGGATGACTTGAAAGTGTTCGACAAGAAGGAGTTCGTGAACTCCCTGTTCTCAAAGGAAGATATTGAAAAATAAATAATTATGAAGCTCTCTTACAATTGGCTGAAAGATTATCTCGAGTTTGACCTTACTCCGGCGCGCGTGGCTGAGGCCATGACCGACATAGGAATAGAGGTTGATTCCGTCGAGGAGCGGGAAGAGATTCCTGGAGGCTTGGCCGGGGTCGTGGTGGCCAAGGTTCTCGAGTGCGAGCCGCACCCGGATTCCGACCATCTCCATGTCACCAAGGTGGATGACGGTTCCCCGGAGCCTGTGACCGTGGTTTGCGGCGCCCCGAACGTGGCGGCCGGCCAGAAGGTTCTTTTCGCCCGGATAGGGACAATCCTTCCCGGTGACTTCAAGATCAAGAAGTCCAAGATCCGCGGGGTCGAGTCCTTCGGCATGATCTGCGCCGAGGACGAGCTCGGGATAGGCGAGGATCACGCCGGTATCATGGTCCTGCCGGCCGACGCTGTTGTCGGGACACCGGCCAAGGAATATCTTAAACTCAAGACCGAGGCCGTGATCGAGTATGAGATCACCGCCAACAGGGTGGACGCGTCCTCGCACATCGGTGTGGCCCGTGACCTCTACGCGTGGATGAGGCTGAACGATATTCCCTGCTCTTTCAAGTATCCCTCGATAGAGGCGTGGAAGGCAGGTGATGGTAAAGCTATTCCCGTTGAGGTCCAGGACCCCACGGCCGCTCCCAGGTATTGCGGGATCACGGTCAAGGGTGTAAAGGTAGGCCCGTCCCCGGAATGGCTGCGCCAGAGATTGCTCGCGATTGGACTCAGGCCCATTGACAACGTGGTCGATGTCTCCAACTTCATTCTTTGGGAGCTCGGGCAGCCTCTCCACACATTCGACGCCGACAAGATCGCCGGAGGAAAGGTGATCGTCCGGAGGGCGACCGAGGGCGAGAGGATAGTCACCCTGGACGAGCAGGAGAGGAAGCTTTCCTCCGAGGACATCGTCATCGCCAACTCCGAGGGCCCCATGTGCATAGCGGGGGTGTTCGGAGGGATCGACTCTGGAGTGACCGGGGACACCACGAGCGTGTTCATCGAGAGCGCCTATTTCGACCCGGGTTCCATCCGCAAGACGTCCAAGAGGCACACCCTGCAGACCGACGCCTCCTTCCGTTTCGAGAGGGGCTGCGACCCCGGGATCGCTGAATACGCCTGCAAGCGGGCCGCTCTCCTTATCAAGGAGCTGGCCGGCGGCGAGATTGTAGGGGGCATGGAGGAGTTCTATCCCGAGAAGATAGCCAAGAAGGTGATCGAGCTCGACTACGACAGGATTGAGGCTTTCATCGGCAAGAAGATCGGGCATGACACCATCGAGAGGATTCTCACCCTCCTGAGTTACGAGTTCATTGAGAAGAGACCCGGCGGAGCCACCGTCGCCGCGCCGACGTATATGGTTGATGTCGAGAGGGAATGTGATGTTGTCGAGGAGATCCTGAGAATCTACGGTTATAACCAGATCGATCTTCCCAAGCACATGAAGATGTCCGTGAACGCCACCCCTTCCCCTGAGCCGGAGGCTATCCGCAACGGGATATCCAACTTCCTGGCGGCCAACGGTTTCGTCGAGATCATGAATAATTCCCTGACGAAGGCGGCGTATTACAAGGGGCTCAAGACCTTCCCTGAGGAGAAGTGCGCCACCATCGTCAACCCGTTGAGCTCGGACTTGAATGTCATGCGCCAGACTCTCTTGTTCGGAGGTCTGGAGGTAATAGCTTACAACGTCAACCGGCAGATCCCCTCGATGCGTCTCTTCGAGTACGGCTCGGTCTACAGCAGGGATCCGGAGGGGGACGGGAAGACTCTCGCCTCCTACAAGGAGAGCCAGGTGTTCTCTTTGTTCATGACGGGTTCCGCCGAGAAGTCCTGGAACGTCCAGCCCGGGAAGGGCGGCTTCTTCGAGCTCAAGGGATATGTGGACCTGCTGCTCAGGCGCTTCGGGGCCGATCTTCTCCAGATGGAGGCCGCTCCCGCCCCCGAGGACATATTCAGCGAGGGTGTCTCTTATTCTCTTCCGGGGGCTCACAGCCCTCTGGCGGTTGTCGGCGTCATACAGCCTTCACTCGCGAGGAGATTCGATGTCAAACAGCCTGTGTTCGCCGCTGAGATCAGTTGGGAAACCCTGTTCAAGATCGTGAAGAGGGACAAGGTCTCTTTCAAGGAGCTCCCGAGGTTCCCTGAGGTCAGAAGGGATCTCGCCCTCCTGCTTGACGAGGGTGTGAGTTTCGCCGACCTTTACCGCGCCTCGTTCAAGATGGCCAGAAAGTTGCTGAGGAACGTGACGTTGTTCGACGTTTACAGGGGCGACAAGATCCCTCCCGGGAAGAAACAGTACGCTCTGGGATTCACGCTCCAGGATATGGAGAAGACCCTTACGGACGCCGATGTCGAGAGGATAATGGACAGGCTTCTCTCAACCTTCAAGAACGATTTCGGAGCCGCGTTGAGATAGGAATATGAAAAGGCCCCTCATGGTAGTATCGCTGGCGGCGGCGCTCATCGCCGCGGCTGTGTCATGCTCCAAAGGGCCGGAGGTGATTCCCCGCCGGGACATGGAGAGGATTTACCGCGACATGTTCCTGGCCGATGAGTGGCTCAATGAGACGGGCAAGAAAAGCGCCGCCGACACGACTTGGTTCTATCAGCCGATTTTCGAGAAATACGGCTACACGGTCGAGGACTACAGGGCGAGCGTGGACCATTACCTGTCCGACCCCAAACGATACGCCGAGATGCTGGGCAGGGTGGCGAAAAGCCTGGAGGATGAGGCCGCCGGCATCCGGAGGGAAATTGATGCCCAGGAGAAGATCCGATACAGGGCCGATTCCATCGCTCTCGCTTTGAAGAGATTCTCTGTCAAGGACTTCCCGTATTACAGTGACCTTTTCGAGGTCGATTCTATGACCGACACCATCGACATCCGGTTGAATCCAAAGGGGGTTTATTTCCCGGTTCCCGTGGTGGAGGACACGGTCTTTCACGGGCCGGCTCTGATAATCAAAGACACTTCGGCTTTGGCTCCGGAGACTCCAGGGCCGACAAGGAATCCGATACCATGGCGAGATTAGCGGCTGAATATCTATACACTCTTGACAGTCCGGAGCCGATTAGGAACGGCTTCGTGGAGTGTGACGCGGAGGGGACGGTGACCGCTTTAGGAGAGTGCGCCGACCCTTCCCGGGAGGAGATATTCCTTGAGGGCGCCCTCGCTCCCGGCTTTGTCAACACCCATTGCCATGTGGAGCTCTCATATCTCTGGAAGAAGTTCAGGAAAGGCTCCGGGATGGCGGGATTCATAGACCAGATCAACGCCCTTCGCGATACCACCCCTCATGGGGAGAAGGTCGCTGACATCCGGAAGTGGATGGATATCATGTGGGAGAGGGGAGTGTCCGCCATGGCTGACATCAGCAACCGCGAAGATTCTTTCGAAGTCAAGCGGGAATCACCTATGTACACAAGGACCTTCCTGGAGGTGTTCGGCACCGAGCCTGAGGATTGCCCGGCCGTCATGGAAGGGGTCATGGAGTTGAAGAATAAGGCCGACAGACTCGGTCTTGACGCCTCTCCGACACCCCACGCCTGTTACACCATGAGCCCCGAGCTGCTGACAGCGGTGTCGGCGGAGGGCCTCAAGACAGGTTTCCTGTCATTCCACTCCGAGGAGAGCCAAGAGGAGGAGGACATGATCAGGTTTGGCTGCGGGGCGATGTGGGATAACAGGAAAGCAGCCGGGATGAGTGTGCCTCCCGTCACGGGAGGGTCCTCTCTACGTTATTTCATCGACAGGCTTGAGAAAGCCCATCCGGCCCCGTTCGGGGAGCGGATCCTCCTCGTTCATGAGGTATGTATGGATCAGGAGGGGATTGATGCCGTGAAAGAGGTGATGACACACCCCTTCGTGGCCCTTTGCCCTTGCTCTAACATATTCATACACAACGTCCTCCCGCCCGTGAACCTGATGCGTCGCAACTCCCTCAAGATCACCGTGGGGACTGATTCTCTATCCAGCAACGACGACTTGGACATCGTCAGGGAACTTTTCTGCCTCCAAGGTCATGTCGATGGGCTTTCGCTTGGGGAGCTCCTGACCTGGGCTTGCCGTAACGGGGCCGAGTTCCTTGGAAAAGAGTCGTCGCTCGGTACGGTCGGGATCGGGAAAAGACCCGGTATCGTGTTTATCGACAACCTTGACGCCGAGGGTCGTCTTACGGCCGGAAGCTCCTCATACAGATTGGTTTAGGAATATGTTGAGAGAAGAGATAGTCTTTGGCCCCATCCATTCCAGAAGGCTGGGTTCCTCCTTGGGGATCAACGTTCTCCCCGAGAGGGGCAAGCTTTGTAATTTCGATTGCGTCTATTGCGAGTGCGGTTGGAACAAGGACGGGCGCGAGGACCAGACTCTTCCAAGCGCATCCAGGCTCCGCGAGACCCTTGAGGCCAAGCTGGTGGAGTGCGCCGCCGCGGGGATCAGGATAGATTCCATCACATTCTCAGGGGACGGGGAGCCTACTCTCAACCCGGATTTCCCCGAGATGGTGGACATCACCTTGGAACTCAGGGACAAGTATTTCCCGAAAGCTGTCGTCTCGGTTCTCTCCAACGCCACCAGGGCCGGTCGCCCGGGGGTGTTCGAGGCTTTGCGCAAAGTGGATAATCCTATCCTTAAACTTGACGCGCCGACCGACGAGTTAGCCGTCAGGATAAACAGGCCTCAGGGATATTACCATGTGGCCGATGTCGTGGAGTCTTTGAAGAGGTTCGGGGGAGAGTTCACGCTTCAGACCATGTTCCTCCGCTCGGCCGACTTTGATTCGTCCTCGCCGGAGGTTCTGGATGGTTGGATGAGGATAGTCAGGGAACTGAGGCCGAGAGAGATCATGGTCTATACCCTCGACAGGGAGGCGCCGGCCGAGGGTCTGGAGAAAATCTCCGCCGGGGAGATGGAGGCCCTGACGCGGCCGCTGGCCGAGGAGGGGTTCAAGTTGCAGATAAGAGGTTAGATAGCGGATATTAATATCATCATATTATGGAATCGTCATTCGCCAAGTACGGGTATACCCCGGATGTCGAGAAGGTCGGGAAGAGACTGGACGCCATCGCGGCCAATATCGACAACGTCACCACACCGGAGATTCTCCGGGACTGCATGTCCATCATGGATCTTACCACACTTCGTTCCGAGGATACTCCCGCCTCTGTCGCCAAGTTGGTCGGCAAGGTGAATTCCTTCAAGAATGATTTCCCGGATTATCCTTTACCCGCGTCGGTGTGCGTGTTCCCCAATTTCGCCTCGATTGTCAGGGACACCCTGGCCGACAAAAGCGTCCACGTGACCGCGGTCTCTGGTTGTTTCCCGACCTCCCAGAGCTTCATTGAAGTCAAGGTGAAAGAGTGCGAGATGGCTGTCGAGGCGGGAGCCGACGAGATTGACATCGTACTGGCTCTCAACGCGTTCATGGCCGGTGATCTCGTCACGGCGAGGTCGGAGATCAGGGCCATGAAAGAGGCGGTGGACTCGACCGCGTCCAGGCTCGGGAGAAAGGTCGTCCTGAAAGTCATTCTCGAGACCGGTCTTCTCGTGACTCCGCAGAGGATCGCCGAGGCCTCTTTCCTTGCCATGGAGGAGGGTGCGGATTTCATCAAGACATCCACAGGCAAAGTGAGCGTGAACGCCACGCCTGTCGCGGCTTACGTCATGTGCGAGTGTATCAAGGCTTTCCATTCCGCCACGGGCAGGAAAGTCGGTTTCAAGGCCGCCGGAGGCATTTCAACCTCCAAGGACGCGGTCTGCTATTATTCGATAGTCAAGACCGTTCTCGGGGAGGAGTGGCTGGACAAGAGCCTGTTCCGTTTCGGGGTCAGCCGTCTGGCCAACTCGCTGATGTCCTCCATCAAGGGTGAGACCGTGACATATTTTTAGGGATTTTTCCTCATATTCACGAAGGAAAAACCTTCTTGAAACGCCGCCCAGCGGCGTTTTTTTATTTTATCCGTTGAATATTTCAACCGACGGATAACCTCCCGTACCTTTGCCGAGTAACTAAACTTAAACGATTATGAAATGGTTCATTAAACTGATGCTGCCGGCGCTTCTTCTCGCGTCTTGCAGCGACAAGGAGGGATCCGTCCTGTCAATGGATCCCCTGGACACGGGTGAAAGACCCGTGGTCGTGTCCCACGGGATGATCGAGCTCGGGAGGGAGCTGGAGAATCCTTACTCTTTGGCGAATATGTCCGAGGCTCTGTCCGGAATTTATCCCACAAGGTCGGCGGCCGGGTTGCCCGTGACAGACCGTTATGTCAGGTTCCTGCCCCGGACAGAGGAGGATTTCGCTGTCCTTGAGGATCTCGGACTCGTCTTGTTCGACCATCCGCTTGACCGCGAGATTGTCACCGACGGGGATTATTACCACGACCCATCGATCCCGGAGGGAGAGATCTCATGGCAGTACGCTGTCGCGCCGGCCGGCTTCGAGTACCCTGAGGGCATACTTCATGAGGTGCTGGAGGACTGTTTTATTCCAGAGGAAGGAGTCCAGACCAAGGGATTCGAGGACGTGGACTGGGACGCTGTGGAGAGGAGGTCTTTCGAGGCCACAGGTAACGGCGCCATGCTCCCCGCCCTAACAAGGGCGAAGGCCAAATCCAAGCCGTCCGGAAGGATCACGATCGTGGACGACAAGTTGGGTAAGGCTGTTGGTGTCGCCGGTGTCAAGATGGTCGCCAATGTGTTCGTGAAGGTGTCCACGACTTACACCGACGCCCAGGGCAACTATTCATTCCCGGCCAAGTTCTCGGCCAAACCCAAGTACAGCATCTGCTTCCAGAACAAGACCGGTTTCACTATCGGTTTTAACCTCATCCTCGTCCCGGCGTCTGTCTCCACCCTTGGCAAAGACGACCCCGACGGCATCGATGTCGAGATCAACAACTCGTCGGACAACACCCTCTTCCGCAGATGTGTCGTGAACAACGCGGCCTACGACTATATCCAGGCCTGCTCGTCAAACGGGGTCACAGCGCCCCCCAAGAATCTCCGGTTCTGGATCCTGAACAGCGTCAGGCCTTCGAGCGCCGTCATGATGCATCAGGGGGCCATCATTGACAACAAGCTTGTCAGCAATTACCTGGATGTCATCAGGACTGTTGTCCAGGTCTTCTCCCCTGACATCACGATCGGCTCCAAGGATAAGAATAAGAAGTACGCTGAGTTGTACACAACCGCTATCCACGAGATAGCGCACGCCTCCCATTTCAACAAGGTGAGGACCAGCTACTGGAACATCCTAGCGACCTACGAGTTATCCTCGTATTTCCTGACAGGATCGTGCTATGGCACGGGTTCGGGCGAGAAGGCAGGTTACTGCGCCGTCGCCGAGATGTGGGCGTATTATGTGGAGAACAAGTTCGCCAAGGAGCGCTATGGTGTCAACGCTCACGACGGGTACGGCATGTGGTTCCATCCGGAGATCCTCATGACGCTCGACGAGGGAGGGATCACGATGGCGGAAATCTGCGCCGCGCTGACACCCTCCGTCACCAGCTCCGACCAGTTCAAGGAGGAGTTGTCTTTGGTTTGCCCCTCTAAGAAGTCGCTCATTACCTCGGCTTTCAAGAGGAACACAAGATAGTCCGATTGTCATTCGCCACCGCGCTTTTTATTTGCGATTTCGAGAACAATTCGTATCTTTGCAATCCACTTGAAAAGCGCGGGTGGCGAAATGGTAGACGCGCTAGTTTCAGGAGCTAGTGTCAATTGCGA
>CADBRH010000019.1 GCA_902797035.1 uncultured Bacteroidia bacterium
CTCCCAGTTGGCCTTCTCAGTGTCCAGCTGGTTGACAGCCACGATCATAGGCTTGTTGTACTGATCGGCATAACGGGCGAAAATCTCGGTACCTACCTCGACTCCCTGAGCGCCGTTGACGGTCAGGACAGCTGACTCGCAGACCTTGAACGCGGAGATCGCGCCACCGCAGAAGTCATCGGAACCAGGAGCGTCGATGATGTTGAACTTTGTGTTCATGAACTCGGCGTAGAGCGGAGTCGCGTAGACCGACTTCTGGTTTGTCTGCTCGAATTCGGTGTTATCGGAAACAGTGTTCTTCCCTTCCACCGTACCCCTGCGGTCGACCACTTTGCCCTCGAAGAGCATGGCCTCTGACAACGTGGTCTTGCCTGATTTGGAGCTACCGATCAGAACCACATTGCGGATGTCTTTTGTTGAATATTCCTTCATTTCTATAAGTGATTAATTATGATCATTCTTTGGCTAAAGGGTATAACCGGGCAAAGTTAAGAATAAAAAGACCCATTAGCAAAAATTAGAATGATAAAAGTCCACCAGTTCCGGCCCGCCGAAGCCGGTCTCCTCGAAAACCAGTTTGTCAAGGGTCCGGGCGTCAGCGCCGATAGCGGCGCATATCTCCTCGAAACTCAGATCCAGGTACACTTTGTCCCTGTCCATAGCACGCTCGAAAGCGGCGTAATCTTCCATCAACTTTTCCATTCTTATTTCTTTTTCCGTGGCAGGTATGGCCCCTCTAGGAACCACTGCCACCCTCGGCACGTTAAGAGGGGGGACCGGAGCGAAGCGAGCGGTGGGGCCGCGAAGCGGCGGTTCCGGAGGGGCGCATACCTGCCGCGAATATTAAAAGATAAACCAAAAGTTAAGGTGGCAGGGAAGGGGTATATGGCGAATTATTTCTGTATTTTATCGAAAAGATGTGTTTATTATTAACTTTTGGTTAATGGTGACAACTTTTCGTTTATCGGAATAGCGCCCGGCGATAGATATTTTCGCGTCTGAAGAAAACAGACCAAGATGGATCCGGAGACGATAATGGACGAAAGCACGATCAGGGAGAACTTGAGGAAAGCCAGGGAAGAGCGCGGCTTCACGCAGGCAACCATGGCGGACACCCTCGACATCTCTGTGACAGCGTACCAGAAAATCGAGAGCGGCAAGACAAGAATCCTCAACAAGAACTTCTCAAGATGCGCCGAGGCGCTTGGCGTGTCCATGTCCGAACTTGTCAACGGATTCGTTCCCGTGAAGGACGCGGCGGAGACATTCGCCGACATGAAAGAGTCCTACGGTATGAAACTGCGTGTCCAGGAGAACGGCTACCTGATGGAGATACAGCGCAGGGACCGGGAAATCGAGCGCCTGAACGAGATCATCAAGGACAAGGATGTGGCCATCGAGTCCCAGAAGATGCTGATCGACCAACTGATGAGCCGGTTCAAGGATTGACTTCTTTTTGATTATATTCGCGGAAAACAGGTCAGGTTATGCCGCGGGAAAACTCCTTGCTCCAATATCTGAAGGCCGGAAGGCTTGAGGCGGGCTGCGACGAGGCCGGGAGAGGTCCTCTCGCGGGACCGGTTTACGCGGCGGCGGTGATCCTTCCCGAGGACTTCCGCCACCCTCTCCTGAACGATTCCAAACGAATGAGCGAGAAAGACAGGGACACGCTGCGACCCATCATAGAGAAGGAGGCGGTGGCGTGGGCCGTGGAGGCCGTGCAAGCGGATGAGATTGACAGGCTGAATATTCTCTGGGCCTCTGTTACCGGAATGCAACGAGCTGTGCTCCAGTTGGTTCCGAGACCAGACTTCCTCCTTATCGACGGCAACAAGTTCCGCCCTTTCGAGGATTTCGGTTTCAACTCTTACAAGACAGTGGTCCACGGCGACGCCACCTTCGCGTCGATAGCGGCGGCCTCCGTCCTGGCGAAGACCCACCGGGACGAGAAGATGCGCGCGCTGGCCCTTGAATATCCCCAATACGGCTGGGACCGCAATTTCGGATACCCCACAAAAGAGCACATCGAGGCCTTGAGGAAATACGGGCCCACCCCCTATCACCGCCGCTCTTTTCACCCAAAAGAGCTTGAACCTTCGTTATTTTGATTATTTTTGTAGAACCAACAAGACATTTATCACAGAAAAGATGAAAAGAATACTTTGCTCAATCGCCGCCGTCCTTCTCATAGCGACGAGCGCGGTGGCCGACGAGGGAATGTGGCTTCTTCCCCTCATCCAGAAACTAAACGCCGAAGCCATCAAGGATCTGGGCTGCAGGCTCACTCCCGAACAGATCTATAGCGTCAACCACTCGTCCCTCAAGGACGCCATCGTCAGCCTTGGCGGTTGCACCGCCGAGATGATCTCCGACCAGGGACTCATGGTGACCAACCACCACTGCGGCTACGGCACCATCCAGAGACTCTCCACTGACGAGCACAACTATCTCGAGGACGGTTACTGGGCGATGAGCAGGGACCAGGAGCTCCCGGCCCCCGGAATGACCGCGACCTACCTGATCAGCATGACCGACGTGTCCGACGCGATGAACAAGGCCGAGGACCAGAACGCCGTCAGGCAGGCCCTCACCCAGGCCGCTCAGCAGAGCAATCCCAATTGCCGTGTCATGGTGACCTCCTTCTACAACGAGAACGTCTGGTACCTGATCGTCTCCAAGACCTACACCGACGTTCGTTTCGTCGGCGCCCCTCCGGCATCTGTCGGAAAGTTCGGCGGCGAGACCGACAACTGGATGTGGCCCCGCCATACCGGTGATTTCTCAATGTTCCGCGTCTATGCCGGTCCTGACAACGAGCCGGCCGCCTATTCTCCGGACAACAAGCCCTATGTCCCCGCCCAGTCCCTCAAGGTCTCCCTCAGGGGAATCAAGGAAGGCGACTATTCCATGATCATGGGATATCCGGGCAGCACCCAGAGGTTCCAGACCGAGGCCCAGCTCAAGTCCATGCTTGACCGCCAGGGTGTCTCCATCGACGCCAGGACTCTCCGCCAGGACATCATGTGGAAGTGGATGGAGAAGGACCCCTCGATCCGTCTGAAGTACGCCAGCAAGTACGCCGGCAGCGCCAACGGCTGGAAGAAGTGGCAGGGTGAGAGGCTCGCTTTCAAGAACCTCGGCATCATCGAGAAAGAGCAGAAGAAAGAGGCTGACTTCATGAACTGGGTCGGTAAGAACAAGAAGCGCCAGGCTAAGTACGGCGACGCCCTCGCGAAAATCAAGGAGGGAGTCGAGTCCAACACCACAGCCCTTGACGTCCAGCTGATCGGCGAGACCGTGGCCAATATCGAGCTCATGGGATTCGCCTCCGGCATCCAGAACACCATGGCCATGGCCCTGAGGAACGGTCAGGATTCCGCCTCCGCCCTCAAGACCGCCGTCGCCGCCCAGGAGAGAAGGTACCAGGACTACTACGAGCCCCTCGACAGGGAGGAGGCCGCCGCCCTTCTGAAATATTACCGCGAGAAGGCCAAGCCTGAGTATTATCTCGTGAGCCTGCCTGAGGATTTCGCCACTCTCGACATCGACAAGTTCGTCAATGACATCTATGACAACAGCGTCTTCACCTCCCTCGACAAGCTCAAGGCCGCCGTGGAGGAGAAGGGCTTCAAGGCCGTCACCAACGATCCTGTCAACCAGCTGACCAACTCCATCCTGATGACCTACGCCAAACTCGGCGCCGGCGGAATGGGTGCCGGAGGCCGCAGGCCGGGCGGCAACGCAAACCCGGGACAGCAGCTGATCAGGGAAGGCTCCAAGGCTTTCACCGCCGGTCTGCTTGAGTGGCAGAAGGGCAAGGCCACCTATCCTGACGCCAACTCCACCATGAGGTTGACCTACGGAAGCGTCCTGCCTTATTCCCCGAAAGACGCCGTGACCTACAACTACTTCACCACCCTGAAGGGAGTCATGGAGAAAGAGGATCCGGACAACTACGAGTTCAAGGTCCCCGCCAAACTCAAGCAGCTCTATGAGGCCAAGGACTATGGCCAGTACGCCATGGCCGACGGCAACCTGCCCGTCTGCTTCCTCACCAACAACGACATCACCGGCGGCAACTCCGGAAGCCCTGTGCTCGACGCTGACGGCGCCCTCATCGGCCTCGCGTTCGACGGCAACTGGGAGAGCATGTCCAGCGACGTGATGTTCGAGCCCGATCTCCAGAGGTGCATCTGCGTCGACATCCGCTACGTCCTCTTCCTGATGGACAAGCTCGGCGGCGCCGGCTACCTCCTGAATGAGATGAATATCTTGAAATAAACCTTCCGGAAGGAGCAGACCTTCTTGAACCGCCGCTTCGCGCCCCCCCCAAAGGGCCCCTCCCTCTTAACATGCCGAGGGTGGCAGTGGTTCAAGGAGGTCTCTCCATTCCGGGAAGAACAACATCATGGAAGAAAAAAAGATAATGGGGTGGCTGCGGGAGGTTGTACATCCCGCGAAGGGGAGCAAGGATATAGTGGAGCTGGGGATAGTCGAGGCCATCTCCGTCGAAGGGGACAAGGTGACGGTCACCCTGGCCTTCCCCAAGCGGCGCGACCCTTTGACCGAATATCTTGTCGGGGCCACGAAGGCCACGATCATCCGCAACGCCCCCGCCGGTACCGAGGTGGAGGTGAAGACTATCGTGAAGGACGAGACCCCCAAAAAGAAGCCCGGGTTGGATCTCGGTCTCGAGGAACTCAACAACGTCCGCCACATCATCGGGATAGCCTCCGGCAAGGGCGGTGTCGGGAAATCCACTGTCGCCGTCAACCTGGCCGTGGCGCTCGCCCGGCTCGGCTACAAGGTCGGCCTCGCCGACGCCGATGTCTATGGGCCTTCCGTCCCTCTCATGACCGGAACCGGCGACGAGGTTCCTGGAGCCGAGGAGACGGGAGAGGGAAAGGAGGTTATCCTCCCCATCGAGAAATACGGGGTCAAATGGATGTCGATCGGCTATTTCGCGGAGCCTGGGCAGGCCCTGATCTGGAGAGGCCCCATGGCATGTAACGCTCTCAAGCAGATGATCCTTCAGGTTCGTTGGGGAGTCCTTGACTTCCTGCTCATCGACATGCCTCCGGGCACCGGGGACATCCACATATCCCTCGTGAACGACATCCCGATGGAGGGCGCTCTCATCGTGACCACGCCTCAGGACGTCGCCCTGTCGGACGTTGAGAAAGGAGTCAACATGTTCCGCAACGAGAACATCAACAGGAAAATATTCGGCCTTGTCGAGAACATGGCCTGGTTTACTCCGGAGGAACTCCCTGACAACAAGTATTTTATATTCGGCAAAGACGGCGGTCGCAGGATGGCGGAGAAGTACGGTATCCCCCTCCTAGGGCAGATCCCCATCGTTCAAAGCGTACGTGAGGGAGGCGACTCGGGTGAGCCATCCGCCCTCTCAACACGCCCCGACGCCCTCGCCTTCATCGACCTGGCCCGCGCCCTCGTCCAAGCCGCGGGGTGAATCACTTCCCTTTCTTGAAGGTGAACCCGGTCTTCATGCCGTCGTAACTATTGGCGAGCTTGGAGACAGCGGTAAGGTTTGACTGGTTGGACGTGGAGCCTATGACCCCTATAAGCCCGAGCAGCATGCCGGAGTCATAAGTCATGGCCATCTGGTTCCCCACTATCGACAGGTAGGCCGACGGAAGCGGAAGAGGCCCGATCTTGAGAGTGAGTTTCTTGTTCACGTCGTCGAAGTCGTACGTCCCGTCCAGGGACCTGCCTCCTATGGAATAGGTGCAAGTGTTGTCCTTCCTCAAGTCCAGGGTTATGCCTCCGGTCTTAAGCCCGAGGGCCTCGAAATAAGGTGTGAGATTGTCGGCGACTGTCTGGCTGGCCACTACTCCTCCGGCCTGATCCAGCAAGTTTTTCGTCTCGAACTGGATGGCGGGCTCCTCGTAAGTCCATGTCCCGACGAGGGCCTTCTTAGTGGTAGTGTCGTAGAACTGGCCGAGGACAGAGCCGATTATCTTGACGATGGTAGTGACCGTCGAGGCTTTCTTGCGAATCCCGAAAAGGTTCCCCAGGGCGTTGGCCGCCCTGAAAAGGCCGCACCCTGATACTGTCAGGGCGCAGCACAAAAGAGCGACGGCGGCGAAGCTGTGCCGTTTCATGGCTAAGCCTCCTTCTCGTCCTTCTTCTCCTGGAACTTCTGCTTGGCCGTGTCGATCTTGTCGGCGGCCATCTCTTTCAGGTCAGCGGCCTTGTCCTTGGCCTCGGCGTACAGTTCCTTGCTCTTCTCGGCCACCTTGCCGGCGACCTCAACGGTCTTCACCTTAGCCTCGGCATAAACCTCCTTGCTCTTCTCGGCCACCTTGCCGGCGACCTCGACAGTTTTCTCCTTGGCCTCGGCATAGACCACCTTGCCCTTCTCGGCCACCTTACCGGCGACCTCGGCGGCCTTCTCAGCGGCCTGGCCGGCGGCGTACTGCACTTTCTCGGTAAATGTGACTTTACCGTCCTTGTTCAGATCCCTGGGATCGAACGTCTCTTGGTTGGTGTTCTCCTCCATTGTGTTTGGTATTAGTTAGTTAGTAAGTTAAAATGTTATTTCTCTTTTTTCCGGATTATGACAATCCCGGCGGCCGCGGCGGCGAGCAGCAGGAGCAGCACTCCCGATGAGGCCCTGGAGACATTCTCGCTGACCGAATAGACCTCGGGGGCGAAGCGCATGACAATCTCATGTTCCCCAGCCGGAAGGACGGCGCCTCTCAGGATCCAGTCCGCCCGGAACAGATCGACCTCCTCGCCGTCGACGGTGGCGGTCCAACCCTCCGGGTAATAGATCTCGCTGAACACGGCGGGGCGCTCGACGGGAGTGGAATAGTGGTAACGGAGCTCGTTGGGGCTGTAATATGTCATCTGTATGGAGGAGAGGGCAGGATCCTTCGACTCGCCTACTAGATCCTTCGCTTCGCTCAGGATGACATGGGGGAGGGAGATTTTGGAGAGGGAGGATTTGAAGTCGGCGCCGATGATGGCGGTAGTCCGGAGATCCGTGGAATCTATCAAAGCGATCTCGTCGTCAGGAGTGGCCGCCTCGACAAAAGAGTCCACGAACCAGGCGTTACCGTAAGCGTGGCGGTTCCTCACCGGGGGAGCCTCTCCATTCACTATGAGGTACTTGGTGTTCAATGCGGAAAGCACCTTCCTCTCCGGAAGGATCCTCTCCATGTCCTCAATGGTGTTGGCTCCGGCGAGGACCTTGTAGAGATTCTCCACCTCCTTGGAGATGTACCTCTCAATGAGGTCCTGGTACCTCTGGAGTTTCGCCGGGCTGTAACCCCCGACGCTCTTATGCCAATAGGGGTTGAAGGAGTCGTTGAACATGTCAGATGTCAAGTCCGCCACCCTGTAGGAAAGGGCATCGTCCTCGAGGATTATCTTGTCCACGGGACGGGTGTCGAACTGGCTCTTGAGCTGCCTCGGACTCGCGAAGCTGTCGTTGTTGAGGTATCTTTTGCCTACCGCGAACATATTCACGAGCAGCAGCAGGCAGATGGCTCCGACCGCCACTTTGGTTTTGGAGGAGTCCTTGAGAGTCCAGAAGATCAGGCCGTAGGAAAGAAGTATGAATATCATCGCCCAAAGGGCGTCCACCACCAGAAGATGCCTGCGGTCAATCATCAAGGCGTTCACGAAGGCTTCCGGCATGGAGGCGTCGGAGGCTCCACCGGTGAAAGTCCCGGCGATGCCGGGAACCAGGACGCAAAGAAGGCAGAACCCCGCCGTCAACGCGAGCGCGATGGTTCCGGAACGCGAATATTCGCTTTTTGAATATCCCTGTTTGAGAATACGGTCCAAGGTCAGGAAACCCAGCGCCGGCAAAGTGAACTGGAGGATGACCAGGGCCATCGAGACCGTCCTGAACTTGTTGTACATCGGCATGTGGTCGAAGAAGAGTCTCGTGAACCACATGAAATGGTTCCCGACGGCAAGGAATACCGCCAGGATGGTCGCGGCCAGAAGCCACCATTTCTCTTTCTCCTTGTAAAGGAACAGGCCCAGCAGGAACAAGAACACCGTGATCGCGCCCATGTACATCGGCCCAGCCGTGAAAGGCTGCGGCCCCCAGTACAACGGCATCGCCTTGGCGATCTCCCTGACGTTTTTCTGCCCCATCTTCTTGAGGACGGCGATCGCCGCGGACTTGTCCGGATCGACAGGCCCTGCCGAGGAGCCACCGTTGAAATTGGGAATCATCAGGTTGGGAAGTTCCTCCCAGCCGTAAGACCAGGCGGTGGCGTACTCGATCTGAAGGCCCTGGTTGTTGATCTGCCCGCCTGTGGGATGGGACAACTCGGAGCCTCCCCTCATCGTGTGCTTGGTATATTGATACAACGGGGCGAGCTTGTTGGCGTTAGTACCTATTCCCGCCAGTCCCATCACCAGAAGGAAAGCGGAGGCGGCGAAAAACCTCCCGACCTTCTTCCCGCGGTCCTCCCCGGATAACGCGCTGACGAAAAGGACTATCACATAGACGACGATGATCAGGGCGAGGTAATATGTGATCTGCTGATGGTTGGCCTTGATCTGCAGGCTCAGCGCCAAACCGAAAAGAGCCGAGCCGAGGATTGTGGACGGAAGCCATCTCTTCCATCCACCGTCCTTCCCCATGGCGCTCTTGTATGTGAATATCACAGCCGCCAAGACCCATGGGAGCAGGGCCAGGGCCTGCATCTTCGTGTTGTGCCCGACCTGGATGATCTGGAAATTGTACGAGCAGAACGTGACCGCCACGGCGCCTCCTATCGCCAGGAACTTATCGACCCCGAGGGCCAGCATCAGGAGAAAGGCCCCGAGCAACGAGACGATAAGCCAGTTGGCGGGAATCTTCCCCTTGAAAAGAAGGCGGTAAAGAGGGTTCGTCCAGTCGCCCCTGGTGTCCGGGCGGAACGAGGTGTTCGGCATGCCGCCGAACATCGAGCCGGTCCATCTGGCGGGGTCATCAGGATGCTCCTTGTCCCAGGTGACAGTTTCCTGGGCCATGCCTTTATATCCGGTTATATCGCTCTGGTTCACCACCTTCCCGCTCAGAACCTGAGGCACAAAGGAGTAAGCCAGAACCACGAAAAGCAGGACTATTCCCGCGTAAGTGAGGATATTCTTGACAAGTTTGTTGTTCATCAATTCGGTTTTTCGGTGATATCATTCAGCAGGGCCGCCAGCCTCTTGGTCAGCTTGCGTCGGCTGTACATGGAAATGTCGGAGGAGTTGTCTTTAAGCTCGTCGTTCTTGAACTCGTCCCACCAGAAGTCAACGCAGGTCCTCAGCTTTTTCTCATCGTCCCAGTCGTAAACCATCCCGGAACCTGTGTCCCTCACGATTCTAGCCATGGCCCCCTCGGTCTGGCCAATCCCAAGAATCGGACGACGGGAAGCGAGGTACTCGAATAGTTTTCCGGGGAGAACCGCTTCATATTCAGGCTCTTTCCTTAAGGGGAGGATCAAAACGGAGGCGTTCTTCTGCTCCGCCACGGCCACCTCGTGGCTCCGGTAGCCGAAGTCCATGAGGTTGGGGCCGAGACCGGCGGCCTCGATGGAGGCGATTATCTCCTTGTCGGTCTTCCCGACCAGACGAATTCTCAAAGACCTTTGGAACTCCTTGTCGGCTTGGCATTTGTCCGACAGGATCTTCCAGAGGGTCTCGGGGTTGCCGTCGGAGGCGAACAGGCCGGTGTGGGTGATGTTGAAGTTCTCGTCAAGGTCAAAATGGCGGTTGAAGTCTGTCTCGTCGAACCCGTTGGTGATCAGTTCGACCGGGGTGGATGTCATCGCCTCGAAATCCTTCCGGACCATCGGTGATACGGCGATCACCCTCGTGGCCCCGTCGAGAACCTTTTTCTCAAGTTCGCGGTGCTTTTTGTCAGCCTTTTGGGACAGGCCCAGATGCTTGTAATAAAACATCTTGGTCCAGGGATCGCGGAAATCGGCCAGCCATGGCAGACCTGTCTCCCTGGAGAGTTCAAGGCCGATCAGGTGCATGCTCTGGGGCGGGCCGGTCGTGACGATGGCGTCTACCGGATGGGCTTTCAGATATTCCTTTAGGAACTTGACGGAGGGCTTGACCCATAGGATTCTCGGGTCGGGGATGAAGAAGTTGCCCCTGATGAAAAGCGAAAGCCTTTGTTTCCAAGACTTCCCGCCTCCGTTTAGAGGGTTGACCTCTCCCCCGTCGGAGCCGGCTGATGTCAAGGTCTTCAGGTCGGTCGAGCTGCCCTTTCCCATCAGTTTGCGGTAGATCCCGTAAGGCTCGAGAATCCTTCTCTTGACTATCTCGGCCTCCGGGGGAATCTCGGCGGCCAAGGTCTTGTCCACCGTCGTAAGTTCCGGATTCTCAGGAGTGTAGATTACGGGCTGCCAGCCTTCCTTCGGAAGGTACTTGGCGAACTTGACCCATCTCTGCACCCCGGAACCTCCGGATGGCGGCCAATAATATGTGATAATCAAGACTCTCTTCATCTTCCGGCCCCATCAATCCTGCCTCTCAAAGTTAAGAAAAAAGACGGAAAAAACTCAATAGGGATTCATCACACTCCGAGCTCGTCTTTCATGGAGCGGAGGAGGTCGAAAGCCTGAAGGGGGGTCATGTTGTTGAGGTCGGCGGAGGCGAGCTTGTCACGGAGGGACTCGAGAGTCGGGTCGTCCAACTGGAAGAAGGAGAGCTGGAGCGAGCCGTCGCTCTCGAGGGTGCCGGCCTTGGTCTGGACCGGCTTTCTGATCTGGCCTTTCCTGGCGCTCACAAGATGCTCTGAATCATTTATTTCCAAAGCCTTGAGCGTCTTCTCGGCGCTCTGGACAACCTCTTTCGGCATACCCGCCATCCGGGCCACATGTATTCCGAAACTGTGCGCCGTGCCGCCCTCTTTGAGCTTGCGGAGGAAAATCACCTGGGTACCGACCTCCTTGACCGCGATATGGTAATTCTTGACCCTCGGGTACAGTTCCTCAAGGTCGTTCAGCTCATGGTAATGGGTGGCGAAAAGGGTCTTTGCGCCCTTGCCGTATTCATGGATATACTCCACGATGGCCCTGGCGATGGACATCCCGTCGTAGGTCGAAGTGCCGCGCCCGATCTCGTCGAGAAGAACGAGGGAGCGGGGCGATAGGTTGTGCAGGATCATCGAGGTCTCGAGCATCTCGACCATGAATGTGGACTCGCCGCGGGAGATGTTGTCGGACGCCCCGACACGGGTGAATATCTTGTCGAAATACCCTATTCTGGCGCTCTCGGCGGGAACGAACGAGCCTACCTGGGCCATCAGGACGATCAGGGCGGTCTGGCGGAGAAGCGCCGACTTTCCGGCCATGTTGGGGCCGGTCAGGATGATGATCTGCTGACCCTTGTTGTCCAGCGACAGGTCGTTTGGGACATATTTCTCTCCCGGTGGCATCAGGGTCTCGATGACGGGATGGCGGCCGGCCTTGATCTCCAGGGAAAGGTCCTTGGTCATCTCCGGGCGATGGTAGCCGTTATCCGCCGCGAGGGCCGCGAAGCCCGAAAGGGTGTCCAGCCGCGCGATGATCCGGCAATTGGCTTGGATCGCGGCTATGTTCTTCTGTATCAGGGCGACAAGCTCGCCGTAAATCCTGGTCTCGATGGCGTAGATCCGGTCCTCGGCGCTAAGGATTTTCTCCTCATATTCCTTAAGCTCGCCGGTTATGTACCTCTCCGCCCCGACCAGGGTCTGTTTGCGGATCCACTCCGGAGGGACAAGGTCCTTGAAGGTGTTCCGGACCTCGATGTAGTACCCGAAGACGTTGTTGAAACCAATCTTGAGGGATGATATCCCGGTCCTCTCGGCCTCGCTTCGCTGCAGCCTCAGGAGGTAGTCTTTTCCGCCTGAGGAGATGTCCCTCAACTCATCGAGCTCCTTGTCAACCCCCTTGCCGATCACGGGGCCCTTGCCAACGGCGGCGGCAGGCTCGGGATCCATGATCCTGACTATCTCGTCCTTGAGAGCGGTACAGTCCCTCATCCCGGCCGCCAGGCTCCCGAGGGCCTGGACGCCGCTGTCCCGGCATATTCCCGTGACGGGGACCATCCTGTCCAGTCCCCTGCTGAGCTGCATCACCTCCCTCGGAACAATCCTTCCCATCGCCGCCCTCGAGACGATTCTCTCAAGGTCGCCTATTCCTCCTATAAGGTCCCTTACACTCTCCCGAGGCTCCTCATTCTCAACGAAATACTGGACCGCGTCGAAGCGGCTGTTGAGTTCGGGAATATCCATCACCGGCATCGCGAGCCAATTCCTCAAGAGCCTCGCGCCCATTGGGGATGAGCTTCTGTCCATCACGCTCACAAGACTGACCCCGTCGCCGCCGGCGGAGGAGCCGAAAATCTCAAGGTTCCGCATGGTGAACTTGTCCATCCAGACGAACTTGTCTCCGTCGATCCTGGAGATGGAGCAGATGTTGCCGAGGCCGGTGTGCTGGGTCTGCTCGAGATAGACCATCAGTGCTCCGGCCGAGCATATACCGAGAGGATATCTCTCCACCCCGAACCCCTTGAGGGAGTCGGTCTTGAGCTGCTTCTTGAGCCTCTCGACGGCGGCCTCGTGGACGAAAGCCCACTCCTCGACGGTGGAGATGTAGAGGTTCTCGCCGAATTTCTCCTTAACGCCTTTCTCGTAGCCCCTCTGGACGACTATCTCCTTGGGATTCAGCGAGGAAAGCAGAGTGCCGATGTAATCCAAGGAGCCCTGGGCGACCTGGAACAAGCCGGTAGAGACATCCAGAAAGGCGGCCCCGCACTCGTCCCTGTCGAAGGTCAGGCCGGCGAGGTAGTTGTTCTCCTTCTGGTTAAGCAACTGGTCGTTGAAGGCGATTCCTGGGGTGACCAGCTCGGTCACACCGCGTTTGACGAGCTTCTTGGCGAACTTTGGATCCTCAAGCTGGTCGCAGACAGCGACCTTGTAGCCCGCCCTGACGAGTTTAGGGAGATAATTGTCAAGGGCATGGTGCGGGAATCCGGCCATCTCGACATAGCCCTTGTCCCCATTGGATTTCCTGGTCTGGACTATTCCAAGGACCTTGCTGACAAGGACGGCGTCATCGGAGTAGGACTCGTAGAAATCACCCACCCTGTAAAGGAGCACCGCTTCCGGGTGCTGGGCCTTCACAGAGAAAAACTGTTTGATCAGAGGGGTGTCTTCAGGAGCCTTGCCTTTCGCCATGGTAATATTTTGCTATTACAAATGTAAGGAATTTTATGATAATTGTTTATTTTTACGTTTTAGAGTTCACCGGACAATAAACCTATGTTATCATGAACAACACCATCAAATCACTTCTTCTCGTCGCCATGTTGGCGATCTGTTTCCCGGCCGCTTCTTCCGCCGCCAGGAAATCATGGACATTATCCTCGCCTGACGGAAGAATCAAAGTGGAGATTAAAGCGGACGGAAATGTTTCATATTCAATAAGTTTTGATGGTAAGACCGTGCTATGTGACTCCGAGATCGGGATGAGGCTCACCGGAGGCGAAGTCTTCGGCGAAGGCAAGGTCACGAAGACATATTCCTGGAAAAACGAGGACAGGGGCATCCCGGCGGTCGCTTATAAGAAAGCGTCAGTGGACGATGTCTATAACTGCCTCGCCCTGAGTTTCAAGAACCACGCTGTCGAGTTCCGCGCTTATGACAACGCGGTGGCCTACAGGTTCATCTCCACGGCCAAGAAAGGTGATTTTATAGTGGAGTCCGAGAAGGCGGAGTTCAATTTCCCGGAGGACTGGACATCCTGGGTGCCTTACGTCAGAACCGACAAGACAGAAAGTTTCGGGACCCAGTACGGCAACTCTTTCGAGAACTATTACGAGCACATCAACCTATCAGAGTGGAACCCAAGGCGGCTCGCTTTCCTTCCTGTCGTGGTGGACGCCTTCGACGGTGTGAAGGTCCTCATCACCGAGTCCGACCTTCGCGACTATCCCGGCATGTTCCTCAACAACGGCGATGGGGGCAAATCCCTCAAGGGTGTCAACGCGCCTCTTCCCAAAGACATCCAGCTGGGCGGCCACAACATGCTGCAGGGCGTGGTGAAGAGCCGTGAGAGCTTCATCGCGACCGCGGAGGCCGGGAGAAGCTTCCCGTGGAGGATCGTGGGAATATTCGAGGACGAGAAGGATCTCACGAACTCCGACCTGACCTGGCTGCTCGGCGCCCCAGCCGACAAGAATACCGACTGGAGTTGGGTCAAGCCCGGCAAGGTGGCCTGGGATTGGTGGAACGACTGGAATGTTTACGGGGTTGATTTCGAGTCCGGGGTCAACAACGAGACTTATAAGTATTATATAGATTTCGCGGCCAAACATGGGATCGAGTATGTGATCCTCGACGAGGGATGGGCCGTCAACAAGAAGACGGACCTTTTCCAGGTAGTCCCCGAGATCAACCTTGAGGAACTCATCGCCCACGCCGACTCCAAGAATGTCGGCCTGATTCTCTGGGCCGGATACAAGGCTGTGGACAAGGACATCGAGGGCGTGTTCAGTCACTACTCCAAGATGGGGATCAAAGGCTTCAAGGTGGACTTTATGGACAGGGATGACCAGCTCGTCATGAGGTTCTACGAGAATGTGGCGAAGACCGCCGCCAAGTATCACCTGCTCATCGACTTCCACGGGGCGTTCAAGCCCGCCGGGCTCGAGAGGACATATCCGAACATCATCAATTACGAGGGTGTGGCCGGACTGGAGCAGATGAAATGGGGTGCCGATGAATATGACCAGGTGACCTACGACGTGACCGTCCCGTTCGTCAGGATGGCGGCCGGAAGGATGGATTACACCCAGGGTGCGATGACAAACTGCGCGAAAGGCACAGCCTATCCGAACAACTCATCTCCCATGAGCCAGGGTACCCGTTGCCGCCAGCTCGCCGAGTACGCCATATTCGAGGCCCCGCTCACGATGCTTTGCGACTCCCCGTCCAATTATATGGCCGAACCGGAATGTACCGATTTCATAGCCACCTTCCCCACCACGTGGGACGAGACCGTGCCGGTCCGCGGCAAGATCGGGGAATATGTCGCCATCGCCCGCAGGAAGGGCAACGACTGGTACGTCGGGGCTTTGACCGATTGGAACGCACGTGACCTTGTCCTTGACCTCGGCTTCATCGGAAGCGGAAAGATGACCGTGTTCCAGGATGGGGTCAACGCCCACAGGGCCGCTCGGGACTACAAGAAGACCTCCATGGACCTGCCTTTGGACGGCAAAGTCCATATCCACATGGCTCCCGGCGGCGGCTGGGTGGCGAAGATCTCCAAATAGACGCCTGGATATCCGAATATGAGAAAGATCCTTATACTATCCGCGCTCGCGGCGGCGCTAGCGTTTTCCGGGAACCCCGCCCTGGCAAAAAGCGAGAGCCTGAAGGCTTTGACTTTCAACATCAGAGGCCAGGAGAAGGACGAGGCCGGGGATTTCAGCTGGGAGGCCCGTAAGAAAGGCTGCATGAAAGCCATCAATAAATATGAACCGGACGTTCTTTTCCTTCAGGAGGCATACGGCTACCACAAGGCTGACCTCATCAAGGAGTTGAAGAAGCACACTCTCGTTGACCGGGGCTCAAAGCCCGGGATCGTTGACCAGGAGATCCTGTTCAACGAGAACCCGATCATGTTCAGGGCCGATCGCCTGGAGTTGCTGGACTACGGCTCTTTCTGGTTGAACGAGAAGCAGGAGGATGACACTCCAGGCTGGGACGCCGGAAAGGTCAGGAACACCACCTGGGTGAAACTCCGCTACAAGAAGTCCGGGGTCATTCTTTTCTGTTTCAACACCCAGTTCGACGGGGCCGAGGAGGCCGGGAAGAAAAGCGCTGCTCTCATGGTTGACAAGATCAAGGAGATAGCCGGGGACGACGCCGTGGTGATAGTCGGAGGGGATTTCAAATCATCGGCCTCGGACAGGATCCTGACCCCGCTTGTCTCTTACGCCAAAGACGCGAACTTCTCCCTGAAAAAGCCCGACACAAGGGCCTCGTTCAACGGTTTCGGAAAGCCGGGGGACGCTCCCCGCTGGCCAGATCATTTCTTTTTCCGCAACGCCAAGGCGACCGCCTTCGAGGTCGTGGACAGCAAGAAATTCGGGCCGAAGTACATCTCCGACCACTATCCTGTCTTCGCGGAGTTCGAGATCCCTATCCCGAAAGGGAAGTAAAGCTAAATAGGTTTTGTCTTATCCCGGAGCCAGGCGGCGACATCGGAGGGTAGGCGGGGCGAGAGGGTCAGGAATACTCTCTCGTTGTAGTCATTAAGCCACTTGACCTCCGAGTCGTCAAGCAGTTCCTTGACCACGACCGAGGTGTCGAAATGGCAGAGGGTCAACGGCTCGAACCTGAGCCATCGCCCGAAGTCGTTCTCCCCGGCATCCACGCAAAGGATAAGGTTCTCGTGACGGATCCCGTGACGCCCTTCCCTGTATATTCCAGGCTCGTCGGAAGTGATCATGCCGGGCATCAACGCCTGCTTGTTGAAGTTCTGGCGGAATTCCTGGGGACCTTCATGGACGTTAAGGTAAAAACCGACCCCGTGGCCGGTCCCGTGGCCGAAATTCCGCTTTGAGTTCCACAGCGGTTCCCTCGCCAGAACATCCAGCTGACAGCCCGCGGTACCTTTCGGGAATACTATCTTGGACAGAGCTATGTGTCCCTTCAGCGTCAGGGTATAGTCCTCTTTCTCCAGAGGGGCGCAGGGTCCGAGCGGGACGGTTCGTGTGATGTCCGTGGTCCCGAAAAGATATTGTCCGCCGGAGTCGCATAGGTAGAGGCCGTTGGCGTACAACTCCGCCGAATCCTCCTCCGGGGTGACATAATGCGGCAGGGCGGCGTTGGCCCCGTAGGCCGAGATGGTCTCGAAACTCTCTCCCCGGAACCCCTCGATCCCGGATCGGAGCTCATGTAGCTTGAGAGAACACTCATATTCGTTGAGTGGCTCCCCCGCCTGGACCATCTTCTCAAGCCAATAGAGGAACTTCTCCATGACGAGGCCGTCCTCCAGATGAGCCTCCCTCATCCCGGCTATCTCCACCTCGTTCTTCACCGCTTTGCGAAGAGCCACGGGAGACTTGCCTGAGATGACATCGCCTCTCGGGACGTTCTCTTTCAGTATCCCGTAAAGGTCGTGGTTGAGGGTCGCCGTATCGACGAAGAGGCTTTTTACGTAGTCGTCATCCACAATCCCCGAAAGGGCCATCCCGGTGTCGGAATAATCCTGAATATTGACACCGTCGGCTGTCAGCTCGTGGAAACTGTCCTCGGTCTCTTTATCGTCCGGCGCCAAAGGCCCCTTGCGGACAAACCACTGGACGGTGTCCGGGGTGACCAGAAGATATGATATCACTACCGGATTGTAGTCCACATCGCTCCCCCTGACATTCAAGACCCACGCGATCTCGTCGAGAGCGGTGAGCAGGATGGCGTCATGGCCGTTCTCCCTGAGCCACTTCCGGATCCAGGTTATCTTCTGGGTACGGGACCATCCCACCGTCTCGGCGCCGAGGGTGATTATCGGGGTCTGGGGAATAGCCGGACGGTCACTCCAAAGAGGTGAGAGCATGTCTGGGACATTCGCGATGGCAGTCCTGTCGGGCCCAATGGCCTCCCTTATCTCGGCCACGGCTGACGCGCTCATTCCCAACCCGTCCACGGCGATCACGACCTCGTCATAGCCCTCTAAGTGTCTTGAAAGCCATTCCGGGATCAGCACCTGATCCTGGACCCTTGTCTTATGAAGCTCTATTCCTGTGCCACGCAGCTGCCTCTCGGCCTGGATGAAATACCTTGTGTCGGTCCAAAGGCCGGCGTGGTCACCTGTAATGACAATAACCCCCTCGCCGGTGTAGCCCGACACCCACTCGACCTGACGCCAACGGGGCGCTGAATACTCGCTGGCGTGCGGGTCGTTATTCGTCAGGATAACGGCGTCCCAGCCGCGGGCGCGCGACATCTCCCTGACAGTAGCGACCCTGTCTTTGAAACGGCTCATCTCGAGAGTCTTCTTTTGAGGCGCCGGACCGTGGTCAGAAGCAGGTTGTCCACGGGAATATACGAAGACACAGCGCGAAGCCCGGACAGCAACATGTTACCCGGAGAATATGACTCCCTCATCTCATAGAAAGAGTCTTTGACGGCCTCTCCCTTATTCCTGATCCTTCTCTTGACTTGCTTTTGGGCTTCCTCAAGCTCGCTCATGGTCTTTATCTCACTGTACTTCATGGCTGGCCTATTTGTCGTCCTCAAAGAACATATTCACGAAAAGAGGAATGAACGTGTCACGGAAAAGCCTCTTCCTCAATAAGATCAGCGCGACGAGAAGAATAATGAAAAACGCGGCGACTATGCCGGCCCCGCCGGCGTAGCTGCCGATCAGCTCGCCTATCCACATAACCCCGCCGATGGCGACGGAAGTGAGGATGATCGAGACCACGAACAGGACAAGCAGCATGTAAAGCAGCTTGCTTAAAGTCATTGAGAGGCCCTTCGCGGCCCCGAGTTTCAACTCGCTGATCCTCAGGTCGATATAGTCGGAGGCCTCCTTGCCCAGTTCCTCGACTGGTCTTGTGAACTCACTCATCTTCTAGGCCTCCTGGTCGTCAGCCTCCTCAGGATCTTTCGCGAGAGCCTTCTCGAGTTTCTCCAATTGGGCCAGAATCTTCTCCCTAGCGTCCTCCTTAAGATCGGAGGCCTGATCGGTCAGAGTGGCCTTTAGGTTCTTGAGATCCCTGCGGGCGAGCCTGGCCCTGGCCCTCAGCCTGGTAGTGGCGCTCTCCGCGCCTTCCTTGATATCCTCGAAGGATTCCTTGGCCCTTTCCCAACCCTCGTCAGAGGCATCCATCAGCTCGTCCCAGCCCTCGACCGCGGCGGCCTTGACCTTACGGCGGGTCTCCTCACCTTTCTCGGGAGCGAACAAAAGACCGAGGGTCAGCCCGGCGGCGGCCCCGGCTATCAAAGCGAAAAACGAATCACCTTTCATAATGTTGTTTTGTTTAATGTTTTGGTACTTACAAATATAACAATAACCAAAGAACACGCCAAAGCGGATGTTGATAACTTTTTGTCAGGTCCACCTTTGAACGATATGCCATTTTCGATATATTTGTAAGAGATAACGACCAATCCCATGTCTTTCGTACACCTGCACGTCCACACCCAATACTCCATCCTCGACGGATTCTCGTCGATCCCCGCCCTGTTTGACCGGGCGGAGGCCATGGGCATGCCGGCCCTGGCCATCACAGACCACGGTAACATGTACGGTGTCAAGGAGTTCTTCAAATACGCGGGCAAGCACAGGGACAAGGACACTAAAGAATACAAGGTCAAACCCATCATCGGATGCGAGGTGTACGTGACCCGGCACTATGACCCAAAGCTCAAGGACAACGAGCACAGGTCCTACTATCACCTTATCCTTCTCGCGAAAAACCTCGAGGGTTACAGGAACCTCTCGAACATAGTCTCCCTGGGTCATATCGAGGGCCTCTACTACGGCAAGCCGAGGGTCAGCCACGAGATCATCGAGAAGTACCACGAGGGCCTTATCTGCTGCTCCGCCTGCCTCGCCGGAGAGATCCCCAAAGACATCGTGGCCGGGAACATCGAGGCCGCCAGGAAAGCCATTGAGTGGCACAAGAGGGTGTTCGGGGACGACTATTACCTCGAGGTCATGCTCCACAAGACCGAGGTCCCCGGACTGTCGCTGGAAGTCTATGAGCAGCAGAAGAACAGCAACGAGGGAATATTCAAGCTCGCCGAAGAAATGGGCGTGAAGGTCGTCGCCACCAACGACGTTCATTTCGTGGACAAGGAGGACGGCCCGGCGCACGACCACCTGATCTGCCTCAACACCGGCAAAAAGATATTCGAGGAGCCCCGACTCCATTACACCCAGCAGGAATACCTCAAGAGCGGGGAGGAGATGGCCGCTCTGTTCCCCGACCATCCGGAGGTCCTGGCCAACACCCTCGAGATCGCCGGTAAGGTCGAGGTGTACAGCATCGATAGGGGACACGTGTTGCCGAAATATGAGATAGACCCTGACTTCCTGACTGGTATTGACGGTTATCTCAACAAATACAAAGACGTCATCGACGCCGGGAAGAACGACAAGGACGGGAAATACCGCGGTGACGAGTTCTGCCGTTCGGTGGCCTATCTGTGCCACCTTACCTACCTCGGCGCCAAGAGACGGTATGGGGAAACCCTCACCGAAGAACAGGCGGAAAGACTTGATTTCGAGCTTAAAACCATCTGCAGGATGGGCTTCCCGGACTATTTCCTGATTGTCCAGGATTACATCGCCGCCTGCCGGAAGGGAGGAAGCCTCGTGGGGCCGGGACGCGGGTCGGCCGCCGGGTCGGCCGTGGCCTACTGTCTTGGAATCACCAATCTCGACCCCATTAAGTACCAGCTGCTGTTCGAGCGTTTCCTTAACCCTGACCGAATCTCGATGCCGGATATCGACGTGGATTTCGAGGACCTTGGGCTGGCACATAAATATGTCGACGACACTTACGGGAAAGACCACGTCTCCAGGGTGATCACCTTCGGGACAATGCTGGCCAAGGGTGCTATAAAGGATGTGGCCAGGGTTAGGGACCTTCCTCTTGACGAGTCCAACCGGCTCTCCGGGATGATTCCCGACCGCCTGAGCGAGAAGGTGGAGAAGGAATATCCCTTCAACCCAAAGCTGGACGAGCTGAAACCAGGCTTCAAGTCGTTCGAGAGAGACGGGAAGTGGTTCCAGAAGGGCATGGAGGAGACCGATGTCAAAATCACGCTGAAAAACTGTTATCGTCTCGTTCCCGACCTGAGGAACGCCTTGGAAAACGGCTCCGACCAGGTCAAGGAGGTTCTCAAATACGCCCTTAAGCTCGAAGGCTGCATACGTCAGGTGGGAATGCACGCCTGCGCCACAATCATAGGCCGTGGCAGGCTGACCGACTACATACCTATCTGCCTGTCCCAGGACAAGGACACCGGGGAGCTTGTATGGACCAGCCAGTTCGACGGGCACTATATCGAGGACGTCGGGATGCTGAAGATGGACTTCCTGGGTCTCAACACCCTGACCATCATTCACAAGTGCCTGGACAACATTAAGTTGCGTTTCGGGAAGGACATAGACATCGAGGCTATCGACATCAACGACAAGCCCACCTACGAGCTTTACAGCCGGGGCGACACCGACAGCGTGTTCCAGTTCGAGTCTCCCGGGATGAAGACCTGGCTCCAGAGGCTGCGTCCGGAGCGTTTCGAGGATCTCATAGCCATGAACGCCCTCTACCGGCCGGGCCCTATGGACTATATCCCCAATTTCGTGAACAGGAAGCTCGGGGTCGAGGCCATCGAGTACGACCTTCCGGAGATGGAGGAGTTCCTGAAAGACACCTATGGGGTCACGGTCTACCAGGAGCAGGTCATGCTCCTGTCCCAGCAACTCGCCGGATTCACCAAGGGTGAGGCGGACAAGCTCCGCAAGGCGATGGGCAAAAAGCAGATCGACATCCTGAACGAGCTGAAAGACAAGTTCATGAGCGGAGGAATGGCCAACGGCCTTCCTGAAAAAACGCTGGACAAAATCTGGAAGGACTGGGAGAAGTTCGCCCAGTACGCCTTCAATAAGTCCCACGCGACCTGTTACGCCTGGGTCTCTTATCAGACAGGCTGGCTGAAATGCCACTATCCCGCGGAGTTCTTCGCCGCCAACCTATCCTGCAACCTCGGCAACACCAGCGAGATCAGGAACATCCTCGCGGACTGCAAGGCCCACAAGATCAAGGTGATGAACCCCGATGTCAACGAGTCTTACTCGCACTTCACGGTCAACAAGGACGGGATTATCCGTTTCGGCCTGAAGGGAATAAAGGGCTTCGGCACCAATGTGGCGGACGCTATCATCGACGGAAGGAAAAACGGGCCTTACAAGGATCTTTTCGACTTTGTGGAACGAATGGACGGTGTCCTCAACCGCAAGGCTCTGGAGTGTCTGGTCTATTCGGGTGGCTTCGACTCCTTCAAGATCAAGCGCCGCCAGTTCTTCATGCCATGCAAGAACGGGAACCTTTTCATTGACGAGCTCGCCCGTTACGCGGCCCTCTACAGCCAGGATTCGGTCGACTCAGGGATGTCCCTATTCGGGGATATGGAGGAAATGAGACCGGTCCGGCCCGAGATTCCCGAGAACGTCGAGACCGATGACGAGATGGAGATCCTCCAGAAAGAGAAAGAATATGTCGGGATGTACATCTCCTCCCATCCGTTGGATAAGTATTCTTTTGAGATAGAGACGTTCACCAACCAAGAGCTGGCCACACTCGGAAATCAGGTGACAGAATGCGAGGCCGCCAAGAGGAAGATGAAGGTAGCTGTGGCCGGTCTCGTGACCGAGTCAGCGACACTAACCTCAAAGAACGGCAAGCCATATTCAAGGTCAAAGCTGGAGGACTACAGCGGCTCCTATGAGCTCACACTCTTCGGTAAAGACCACGAGAAATTCATGACATACCTCCAGCCCCACTCCTGCCTCTTCATCGAGGGAGAGATCTGCGAGAAGTTCCCGCCCAGAAAGGATGAGATCGAACAGGGGAAGACCGTTCCGTTCACATTCAGGATCAACTCGATATCCCTGCTCGGCAACATCAACGAGAATAAGCTGGCCGGCTTCTCGATCTCGGTGACAACACCGATGTTGACCGAGAGTTTCCGCAAGGATCTTGTCGCCCTGGTCAAGGCCAATCCCGGCAAGACTCCGCTCAAGATGTATTTGTTTGACCCGGGGACGAAGTACAACATCGAGTTCCACTCGACGAAGTTCATGGTCGCCGTCACCTCCGAGTTCGTCAGCGCCCTCAAGCTCCTCGGCGTCCAGTGCGCCCCGGTGCTCAAACACGCTTGAATCGTGTCTTGCGATAAAAGAGTGAATACTCGAGCCGAAAAAACCGAAATACTTATATTAAAAACAAAAATCATTTTCATTACCACTTGCTGAGATGATTGATCCCGTTTAGTTTTGTGGAAACCACTTAAACCACAAAACTATGGAAACTTTATCAACTCTTCTTCAGCAGGCCCGCTCACAGGGTATCGTGTTCATCGACCCTCGTATCGACTATGCGTTCAAACTTATCTTCGGGACTCCGGGCAACGAGGATCTCCTTCTACGTCTGGTCCAAGCCGTCATTCCGGAAAAAGACATCGTCACGGTATCCCTTGAGCCGCAGGAACAGGTCGGCTCAAGACCGGATGCGAGACGCTCTGTTGTCGATGTCAGGTGTGGAACGGACTCTGGTGATGAGCTCATCATCGAGATGCAGGTGAAAAGCCAGAGCGACTTCACGGACCGCATGGTCTTTTATTCCTCCTTCCCCATCATCAACCGCCTCCAAAGAGGCGACAATTCCAGCTATAAGCTCACCCCTCTTTACATGGTGGGAATCACTGACTTCATCGTCCCTGGTGTCATCGCCAACAACGACATTGTCAACCACTACACGATTCGCAACGTGAAAGATAATGGTATAGAGTTTACAGACAGCGTCCACTACATCACCGTAGAGCTACCGAAACTTACAGCCACGCTCCCAGAGGTCAAGGACACCCCGGAATGGATCCTGTACACAATCAAGAACATGTGGTCGATGAAGGAGATGCCCCCGGAATACCGGGGAAGCTATTTGGAAAAGATGTTTGATTTATCTAACTTCGCTTCCATGGACGAGAAGAGTCAGAGAGAGTATCTTACCCGCTTCATGTGGGAAGTTGACCAGCGTAGCCAACTGCGCACAGCCAAAGAGGAAGGTATTGCCGAGGGTCACGCTGAGGGCCATGCCGAGGGCCTACGTGAGGCCGCCAGGCGGATGCTGGCAGACGGGGTTGATTCGGTTCTCGTCCAGAAATATACCGGTCTTTCCTCCGACGACATTCATTCTCTTTAATTCTTCGTGGAATCATGGACGTATTTCCATGATTCCGACGTTTATGGTGTGGATTGATTCTATACCATAAAATGAAAAAGTATTTATTCACTGTCATCGGGTTTGCCTCATTATTCCTTCTCGCCAACTGCTCTAAGGAAGATGCCGGGGAATTCCCCGAAAAGAACGACATCGTCCTCACTAGGGCCGAAGCGGAAGTCGTTGGGGCGGGGAACGCGTTCGCTTTCAACATGTTCGCCCTCCTCATGGACGAGTCCGGAGGCGAGGATCTGCTGTTCTCACCTTTAAGCGCCTACACGTCCTTGTGCATGCTCTCGAACGGGGCGAAAGGGGATACCTATGACCAGATAATCAAGACGATCGGGTGCGATGGCAGCGAGAAAGGGACCATTAACTCGACTTTCAAAGCGCTAACCTCCGGACTGGGCAAAGCCGACAGGTCAACCACTTTATCGCTCGCCAACTCACTATGGATCAGGAAGAACTTCCCTGTAAAGGACGGCTTCAAAGCCACCCTCGAGAAGGATTATGACGCCACTGTCAGAAGCCTGGATTTCAATTCTTCGGATGCGGTTTACGTCATTAACAAATGGGCTACTGACAAGACATACAAGATGATCCGGGAGGTTGTCAAAGAGTTGAATGGCGACCTCGTCATCGCCAACGCCCTCTATTTCAAGGGTAAATGGAAAGAGAAATTCGACCCGTCCCGGACAAGGAAGGGCCATTTCGATATGCTGAAAGGAGGGCAATCCCGCATAGACTTCATGGTTAATGACGGGAATTATCCATACTTCCATGACAGTGAGAGCGGTGTCGAGATCCTTGAGATGCCTTACGGGAACGGCGCTTTTGTGATGGACGTCATCCTCCCGTACGCCGACAAGGATTTCATCCTGTTCATCAAGGACTTTGACAGTGTCTCGTATGATCGTCTGGTCTCGAGACTCTCTGGAACTGGTTCAAACACCTTATATGTCAGCCTTCCCAAATTCAAGATCAAAACAACCAGGGTGTCTTTACGCCCATCGTTATCTGCCTGTGGCATGGTGGACGCTTTCAGTTCGCTGAAAGCCGATTTCGGTGGTATGACAGATGCGGGGGTGTCGATCCAGGACATTCTCCAGAGTGCCGTCATAGAGGTTGACGAGAACGGGACCAAGGCGGCGGCCGTCACCACCGTCCAAGGGAACGGTCTCATTCCCGGATCATTTATCGCCGACCATCCTTTCCTGTTTATCATCAGGGAGATGTCGTCAGGCGCGATCCTGTTCATGGGCGTCAACGCCTCAGGTAGCGGAAATCTCCAATGAGGATCATCAGAAACTGAAATATAAGCCCGCCTTGACGCTGAAAGTCAAGGGGTTCTCTGTCCTGTAGGTCAACAGGTTCGGGTTTTCCTGCTTGAAGTGCCAAGAGACCTCCGGGGCGAGATAGATCCCGACATTATCAATGATGTCGTACCGGAGCCCAGCGTTAACCAAGGCCGACCAGTTGAAAGCGTTATCCTGTACCTTTTTGTTTCCGAACATCGCATAGACGCTCCTGTCAACCTTTCCCCCGGCCCCGATCCAGGAGGAGAAGCGCTCGCCTTGCCAGACGGTCCAGTCCAACCTCAAGGGAATGCCCAGATAGTATACCTTCTGCTCGACTTGAGTGGAACTTAAGACGGGTACTAAAAACCTTGATTTATAGACAGATAGCTCAATCCCTGACGTAATTGAAAGGCGGGGCGTCAAGGGATAGCTAACATCAAGCCCGAACGCCAAAGGGAAGTAATGGTCCGCCGTCGCCGAAGTTACGGAAGCGGGGCCTTCCCCGTCTTTCGGGAAAATGCCGCCGTTGCCTCTCAGGAGTCTGCCGAGAGACAAGCGAGTGTCGGCGGAGAGGGAGTTGGCGGATCCTCCGATGTTCGAGGAGAGCCTTATCCGCCTCCTATCCAGATTTCCCGGCCTTTCCGGAGTCTCAAATAAGTGGAATTCGCTGTCGCCCGCCGGCACCTTATCTGTCGCCATACTTTCTTCAGGGGCGTTTTCTTCTTTATGGAGTTTAGTGATTCCGGGTTCCGCCGGTTTAATCGAATCGTTTTCAGCGGTGGCCTCAACCGAAGGCGATAATGTGACTGACGAGATAGCGGAACTGATTAATATTCTTTTAATTGTGTCTTCCGGTTCTTCAATAGACTCTTCGGTTCCAGATTCCGCGACTATCGGTAGGACGCTGTCCGGTTGGACAGGCTCCTCGACAGAAGGACGGTTCAACACGAAGAGAGCGACGGCGGCCGCGGTGGCGACGGTCACCAACGAGGTGACCAGCGGAATAATCCGGCGACGTCTCCTGCCGGAAAGATACTTCGCCTCGAAGGTTGCCCAGTCTTCCTGGGTGGACGGGATTTCAGCTCCTTCTATCCGCTCCTTAAGTATGTCTATCCATTCTTCCATGTTTCCAATTTAGCTATCAACAGTTTCTTGGCTTTCGCCAAAGTGGAGGAAGACGATTTCTCGGAGATACCAAGTCGCGAAGCTATCTCCTTATGGGAGAATCCGTCAAAGCAGAACATGTTGAACACTAGTCTCTTGGCCTCCGGTAGCTCCGAGATCATCCTTAACAACTCGGTGAGAGGAACGCTTCTCATCACCTCTGGTTCCGGAGGCTCAGCTATCAGAATGTCCTCCGTAAGGTTATGAAGGTCTAGCCGTCCGTCTCTCCTCAACCTGTCGATCGCCAGATTCACAGCCAATTTCTTGAGCCATGCGAAGAGGGAGCCTTTTCCCTTATAGTTAAAGCGACCAATCTCTCTCAAAGCTTTGATTATCGTGTCGTGCGTCAGATCCATGCCTTCCACCGGACCGCCGGAGTATCGTGAACAGACCGCGCGGAGCCTGGCCGCATAACGGTTATACAGCTCCCTGATGGCCTCGCTGTCCCCTTTCGAACATAAAAGGGCCAGTTCCCGCTCGTCTATTCCTAACACGTTTCTCAATTTCTCATCATATAAACGCAGCATCTCCCGAAATACGGCCATAATAACCGCTCTTTTTCACATTAAAGCCATCCCCTCGAACCGAAGGGATGGCTTTTCGGGATTTGGCGTCAATTAGATCCCGGCCTTCTTCATCCAGATCTTGTACTTGGAGAAGTCAAAGGGCGGGGCGCCGTAGAGGTAGTGGTTGCGGTTCTTCTGGCCACCAGTCTCATATTCAATGAGAAGGACACCCTGGCCAGAGGGGACGGGAAGGCCCGCTACTAGCGCGCGGTCGTTGGCCCCGACCTTGAAGTCGCCCTTGAACACGACTTTTCCACTCTCCACATCAGTCACCTTGACCTTGCCTTCGGCGGGCTCGAGCGAGTCGTTGACCGCCCTCAGCGGCAGGACACCGTTCTCCTCGTCATTGATCAGGACGCAGATCGTCCTCTGGGCGTTCCAGAGGTAGGAATACGCCAACTTCTTTGAGTTGTAGTAGTCCACGATGGCGTCGGAGACGATCGGCCAGCCGTCGCGCACGTTCCACCAGATGATGCCGGTGCGGCGGAACCTCTCCCCGCGAAACTTCTCCACGAAGTACTTCATCGCCTCCGCCTGGGTGCTCTGAGAGGCGCCGATAAAGTCGTCAAGAGTCTTGGGCCTGAAGCCAAACAGCAAGTTTATCTGCTTGGTCATCAGGTCGTTCCTTCCCTCGAACTCCACAAAGAACGGCAGCGGGCGGACCGATTTGGTCATCCACTCCTCGTTCCAGTCTCCGTCCTTTGTCCAAGGGTACTGACAGTTCTTGGTGAACATCTTCTCGATGGATTCCTTGTTGGGACTCCCGTGATAGCCTATCTCGCTGACGAATATCGCTTGTGTGTCCTTGTAGAAGGTATCCTTGTAGTAACCGCGTGGGCCCCAGAGGTGGTCTTGAGGAAGATCGGAGCGCTGGCAGCCGTTCTGGAAGGCCTCCTCACTGAAATAAGGGGAGCTAGGCAGGTAGGGCCTTGTCGGGTCGAACTCGTAAAGGACCTCGGGGATCATCTTTCGGCTGATCACGTCGCGGTTCGGGTCGATGTGGAAGGTCGGAAGGGTCCAGAGCAGGGAGTTGTCGTTCTCGTTATTCCCGGACCATATCGCGAGGGACGGATGGCCGCGGAACTTCACCACGACCTGCTTGATCTCCTTCCTGAGTTTGGAGACGAACTCGTCGTCCTGGGGATAGATCACGCCGGCCATAGAGAAATCCTGCCAGACCATGATGCCCTCGCGGTCGCAACGGTCGTAGAAAGGAGTGTCCTCATAGACGTTGCCGCCCCAGCAGCGGATCATGTTGCAGTTGAGGTCCACCACCATGTCAAGGGTGCTGTCCACCCATTTGGCGTCCCTGCTGTGGAAGCCGTCGAGCGGAACCCAGTTGGTCCCGCGGACGAATATCCTAACCCCGTTGACGAAGAAGCTGAACTCGCCCTCTCCGTCCTTAATCATCTCGCTGCGGTCAAGGCGCACGGTCCTGAAACCGACCTTGCGGGTGTCGGCGGCGAGGACCTTCCCGTTCTCGTCGGTCAGAGTGATAATCCCGTCATACAGAGCAGGTTCCCCATAGCCTTTCGGCCACCAAAGCTCGGCCTTGTCAAGAGTGAATTCCGTCCTCCAGGCGAAGGTCGGAAGGACCCTGGACATCTCATAGGCGACTTTCCCGTCTTTCTTCAGGCAGACGTTCAGCTTGACCTTGTCTATCTTCGAGGCAGGGTATTTAACCTGCACATCCACGAAGGCTGAGACCTTGCCTGTGGCGGGGTCGGTGTCCACCGTCACCCATTCCACATCCGTTATGCTTACCGGTTCACGGACAATCAGGGACACATCCCTCCAAAGACCGGCGCTGACAAGCCTCGGCATGATGTCCCAACCATAGCAATGGCGTGGCTTCCGGATCCAGACAGACTCGGTGTAGTGGCGGAAACTATAGGTGCCTACAAGATATTTCTGGGCCTCGAGAACCGCGGAGCGTAATATGACCTGAAGTTTGTTCCCGCCAGCCTTGACTTTGCCCGTGACGTCATATTCGTGGGCGATCATGGCGTCCTCGGCGGAACCGACCTTCTCCCCGTTGAGCCAGATGTCCGCCAGGCAGTCTATCCCCTCGAAATCGAGGATAAACCTCTGGCCTTCTTTTAGTTCCGGGGCGTTGAAAGTCTTGGAATACATCCACTGGCAGAACTCGTAGGGACGGAGGTCATAGATGTTGTTCCCTATAGAGGGGTCCTTGATTATCCCCGCCGCGAGAAGGTCCAGCTCGACATTTCCAGGGACCATGGCGGAGAGTTTGGTCGTCTTGAGCGAGGTGACGGCGGCGGGGTCGGTCACGGCCTCCCCCTCCTGCTCCCAGAACTCGAGATCCCAGGAACCGTTAAGGGATATTCTCTCCTGGGCGGCGGACAGGAAACCGAAAGCTGTCGCGAGGAAACAGATAGCGAGTATTCTTCTCATCATTATTGTGTTGTTATTCTTGTGTGGTTATTCTCGTGTTCAACTCTTCGAGAATAGTCTTCGCCAAAGCCGGCGAGACCATGGTTGAGAGGTCCTCAAGTGAAGCGGCGGCTATCCGCGCCACCGAGCCGTAACGCATCAGGAGGCGGCTCTCCGTCTGCTCCCCAACCCCCTTGATCTCACGGAGGGCGCTTCGGATCTGACCCTTTTCCCGAAGGGATCGGTGGAAGGTTATGCCGAAACGGTGAGCCTCATCCCTGATACGCATCAAAACCTTGAGGGCGTGAGAGTTACGGTCAAGGAATAAAGGATAGGGGTCGTTGATCCTGATAACAAGCTCCATCCTCTTGGCCAGGCCAACTACCATAAGGCGGTCGAGAATCCCCAGTTCGGCGAGGGCTTGGCGGGCATATTCAAGCTGCCCTTCTCCGCCGTCGATTACCACGAGTTGCGGGAGATCGTCTGGAGCCTCGTCAAGCATCCGTGAATAGCGCCTGTTGACAACCTCTTTCATGGAGGCGAAGTCGTTGGCGCCTATCACTGTCTTTATCTTGAATTTGCGGTAGTCTTTCTTGGACGGGACGCCGTCCCTGAACACCACGCAGGAGGCCACAGGGTTCGTGCCCTGGATATTGGAGTTGTCGAAGCACTCGATATGGGTGGGTAACTCTTTCATCCCCAGCGCCTTCTGGAGGTCCTCCATCACGAGTCTCTTGTACTCGTCCGGGTTGACCCTCTCCTTTTGCTTCAGGGCGTTGAAATGATACTCCCGGGCGTTCTTGGCGCTCAGCTCAAGGAGGGAATACTTGTCCCCTTTGGCCGGGATCTTGAACTCGACCCCCTCGATCTCGACGTCGGGCAAGAAGGGCACGATGACCTCCTTGGCCAACTCGCCGAATTTGGACTCAATCTCGGCTATGAAAGCGCTGAGCACTGTGGCCTGGTCCTCCTCAATATTCATCTTGAACCCAAGGTTGAGGGACTGGACGACGGCCCCGCCGCGGACCCTGAGGAAGTTCCCGAAAGCCTCCGAACCGTCGAAGACAAGGGAGAACACGTCGCGGGAAATGTTTGAAGCCGAGGATATTATCGACTTGGAATAGTGCTTCCTGAGGGCTTCGGTCCTGTCCTTGAACACCTGGGCGTCTTCGAATCTAAGCTCGGCGGCGGCCTCCTTCATGGCCGTCTCATACTCACGGATTATCTCGTTAACGCCTCCCTTCAACAGGCGGGTGATCTCGCTGATCCAGGATGAATACTCCTCCCTGCTGACTCCCCCGACGCAACAACCCTTGCAACGGCCGATATGCATCTCAAGGCATGGGCGGAATTTGCCCCTCAGGATGGCGTCGCCGGTGATTTTCAACTTACAGGAGCGAAGGGGGTAATTCTTACGGAAAAACTCCAGCAGATAGTTGGCGTGGCTGACAGAGCTGTAGGGGCCGAAATAGGTCCCTGACTTGAGATCCACCCGCCTCGTGAGAAAGACTTTCGGGAACTCCTCGTTGGTCACGACTATCCAGGGATAGGTCTTGGAGTCTTTCAAAAGTATGTTGTAATGAGGCTTGTACTGCTTGATAAGGTTGTTCTCCAGCAGCAGGGCGTCGGCCTCGGAATCCACCACCGAGAACTGGGCGTCGGCGATCTTCGAGACCAGGATCCTGGTCTTGACGTTAAGCCTTTCCGGAGGGACGAAATACTGGGCGACTCTCTTGTGGAGGTCCTTGGCCTTACCAACATAAATCACCTTCCCCGAGGAATCGTAGTAGCGATATACCCCCGGGGAATGTGGAAACAGGGAGATTTTCTCCCTTAAAGTGAGAGTCTTTCCGTCCAAGACTATTTCACGGGCTTGACATACTTGGCCACCTCAGCCTCAATGTCGTCGCCGCGGAGATCCCTTTTGACGATGGTTCCGTCCGGTCCGAAAAGGATGATGTGCGGAATGCCGTCAATCCCGTAAAGATCGGTGGGAACGCTCTGGGCGTCAATAATCTGGCTCCAAGGAATACCGAGTGTCTTGATCGCGGCGTTGGTGTCGTCAACCTTATCCCAGACAGCGACTCCGAGAACGTCGAACTCAGGCCCGGCGTACTTCTCCCAGACAGCCTTGATGTTCGGCAACTCGGCCTTGCAGGGGCCGCACCAAGAGGCCCAGAAGTCAACGAGGACATACTTGCCGTCGCCTACATAATCAGAAAGTCTCTGATTGTTCACGGTGAAGTCGGAGAACTTCTTGCCTTCGGCTGTCGCTTTCCTCGCGGCCACGGAAGTGGCGAGGGCGGCGATTGACGGAAGGTTCGCGATGGAGGTGTCAATGCCGGTGAGCACAGAGTCCATCTGATTGTTGGTGAGCAGGTAACGGAGGTTGCCGATCGCGGTCAATGTTAGGATGTTGTCCTTGTTGTCAGCGACAGTCGCGAGGCAAAGCCTCTTGACATCGTTCTGATAGGAGTCATAAAGCTTGTCCTCGGTGGCTTCATCCCCGGCGGACTCGATCTGGGGCTGGTAGTACGCCTGAAAGTCTTTCATGGACTTGTCGAAAACGTTGTACCGCTCCTGAACGGAGAGTTTAGGATACTTGGAGGCCACCTGGACTTTCTTGTCCTCTTTTATAGTGACTGTTAAAGGTGTCCCGTCGGAGATGAAAGAGCCTATAATATTCCCGGCCTTAATCCTGGACATGCCTTTCGTGTATCTCGGGACCTCGACTTTGAACTGTCCGTCCCTGACAGGCACGGTCTGGGTGAAACCCAAATCCTGGACGCTCACCTCGACCGACTCGGTGGGGTTGCTCTCGAAAACGCCAGTGACGACAGTCTTGTCCGATACTTTCCCGCCGCAGCCCGCCAATAACAAAGCGGTCGCCGACGCTAGAATAATCAATCTGATTCTCATGCTTTCTCGTTTTATAAATACAGATCGCGAAGTTAGGAATTTTTTATTTCTTGTCACCAAGATCGAGGATTCTGACATTGCGGATCTTCAGTCCTTCCCCGTGGCCGCAGAAGGAGATGTATCCCTTCTTGTTGAACATGCCCGGGTGGTTCCTGTGATCAACGGTGTAAGGATTCTCATTCCCGCCCTTCGGGTCCACGTTGTGTCCCTTGCAGGCTGTACGGATATTCCCGTCCACAATCACCTCGCCGTTGACAGTGACCTTGATCCGGTCGCCCTCGACCCTGATCTCCTCGGTGCTCCATTCGCCCAAGGGTTTGTGGACAATCCTCTTGGCGGGAATCACGCCGTAGACCGAGCCGTGGACCTGGTACTCTCGGAGGTTGGCGTACATCGGGGCGTCATGGTCAAGAATCTGCACCTCGCACATGCCGTCATACGCGGCGTCCACTCCCATAGGGGTACGGACACCCACTCCGTTGTTGACTCCTTCCCTGAGGAAGCAGAACTCGAACCGATAGACGAAGTTACGATACTCCTTCTTGGTATAGAGGTTCCCTGTGCTACCGTAGTTAGCTGACACATAAATGGTTCCGTTGACAGGAATATAACCCTCAAGATCACCCTGCCACTTGTCCAGACTGGTACCGTCGAACAGCATCTCGAAGCCCTGCCTCTTCTCCTCGGCGGTCAGCTCATAAGGGACGAAAGGCTCGGCCTTCTCGAGAATCTGGTCAATCTCGCTGACAGCGTAGCCGTCGTCGGACACGCCGGTTCCCTTGAAGACTTCGGCGGCCTTGGTGAGGAACTTCTTAAGGTCGCTGTAGTTTATCTCCTCCTCCGTCTTTGACGCTATGTTCTTGACGGCGTTCGCGGCGGCGTAAGCGGCGTCCTTGTCATCAAGGTATTTGCCGGCGAGAAGGAATGACTTCATCGTCGGCACACCAGCTATGGCGTTAAGAGCGGCCTCCTTGAGACTCTTGGTGGTGGAAAGCGAGAGGGCTTCGGCAAGGGCCGCGCGCTTTTTATCAAGGTTGCTCTCGTTGTCGTTGACGAGGGATATGTATCTGGGAAGGAGAGCCGCGGCCTTGGAGGCGTCTCCCTTGACCGCTTTCAGGATTATCGGGGCCACCTTGTAGTTGTCCATCTGGGAAAGGGCGGCAAGGGCGCTCCCGTCGCCTCCGTCCCAAGCCTTTTCCAAATCAGCCACGGCCTCGTCGGTACCAGTGGAGGCGAGGACAGGGTAGAAGTTGGCCACATTCGAGGCGGTTTTAATCAGCCCGCTCACCTGGGTGTACTGGTCAGCTGGAGCAAGTGTATGGATGGCGGACTTGAGAGCGGAGACATAATCGGCGATGTCGTCTGCTTTGGCTCCGTCAAGAAGGGCGCCGACCTTGGCGATGTCATCCTTGCCCACGAAGTTGGACAGGACCTTGGAGCCAAGGCCTGAGACGGCCATGTCGGAGGAGCCTATCATCGAATATATCACCGGGGCTATGTTCTTCATCTTCCTAGCGGAGGCAAGGGAGACCAGGTTGCCGAGGGCGGGCATATTCCCTTGACCCTTGGCAAGCTCAGCCACAAGGGCCGCTTTGACGTCTTCCTTAATGTCACCCTTGAAACTCTTGAGCGCGGTAAGGGCCTCGGCGCCGTTCTCGGCGCCAAGCTGGCCGATGAGGGCCTTGGCCGAGGCCGAGCCTCCGATCTTGCCTGCGGCGGCGATGGCTGCCCTGGCGACGTCACCACCGTCACCGAAGGAGTTGAGGACGAGGTCGCCTACCGAGGATATCTTGTTGTTGCCGAACCAGTTGAGGACATCAACCTTGGCGTCGGGAGTGAGCTTCTTGAACTTCCCGGAAAAGAGAGGCACAAGGGCCGGGGCGCCCAGTATCTTTGTGGCGTTGCTGATCACCGAGTTCCTGAATATCTTGTCGTCGCTCTTGAGAGCCGAGGCCATGGTCTTGACGGCCTTGGCGGGATCGGCGTTCATTATGTTCCAAGCGGCGAGACACTTCTCGTGGGTGGAGCCGGACTTGAGGAGGGCTTTCGCTTCCTTAAGGGGCATCAAAGCCTCCTCCTCCGGGGCCACGTATTCACCAAGCATCCTCTGCAGCGAGGTCAGTAACTCTTTATTGTAGGTGTCGCCGCAAGCGGCCGCCGCCTGCTGGAGACCCTTGAGCACATCCGCCTTCTTATCGTTATGGGCAGGGTCGTTGACATAGGAGACAAGGCCCTGGAGCGCATATTCAAAGATGGCGTTCTTGACACCTTCCCCGGCCGGCTTCATGAGTTTGGCGACCTCAACAACAGACTGGGGAGCGGCGGCGGCCAGGTCACCCATCTGGGTGGCGAAATCGGCGCTGTTCTGGGCCGGCATGGCGGCCAGGACGTCGGCCACTATGGTCTGGACGGTCCTCTGCCTCGCGTCTTGGGCGTGAACGGCCACGGCGAGAGCGAGAAGCAATAATATCGAATAAAACTTTTTCATACTCATCCGGATTTTTAGATTGACCAAGGGCCGCGCATGGGCTGATTGATAAGAAGGTTAGCGGCGTCGTCCCCGATGAACCTTTGCTTGTCGGGATCGAAATGAAGTGTCCTCCCGAGACGCAAAGCGCAGGAGCCGAGATTGACCACGGTGCAGCTGTAGTGGCCGTTCTCCTCGTTGAGGGCGAATTTCTGGCGGTTCTTCACGCAGTCGAGGAAGTCCACCTGACGAGGCTCCGGGTCGGGAAGCTCGTTTATGACGTCCATGACATTGGGGATCGTGCACTCGAAGCCCTTGTACACCTTGCCGTTGGGACCCTCGATGTAGGGCACCTTGCCGGGGCTCTCGAAGCCCTCGCCCTCGAGGATGATCTTGCATCCGTCGGCGTAGGTGTAGGTGATGCTTCTCCAAATGCCCACAGCGTCCGGGTGCTGCTGGGGAGCGTCAACCTCTACCTTCACGGGAAGGTCATTGTCTTTGCCCAGGAAATACTGGACAGGGTCAATATAGTGCTGACCCATATCGCCGAGTCCGCCGGACTCATAGTCCCAATAGCCGCGGAAGCTCTGATGCACGCGGTGGGGATGATAAGGCTTGACCGGGGCCGGTCCGAGCCACATGTCATAGTCGAGTTCTTGAGGCACAGGCTGGGGCTCAAGATTCTCCCTGCCTGTCCAATAGAACTTCCAGGCGAAGCCCGTGGCGCCTGAGATCCTCACGGTGAGAGGCCATCCCAGAAGGCCGCTGTCCACGAGTTTCTTAAGCGGCTCAACAGTGGTTCCGAGGCCGTAGAAGGTGTCCTTGAAGCGGAACCAGGTGTCAAGACGGAATATACGGCCGTACTTGTTGACGGCCTCGACGACTTTCTGTCCCTCGCCGATCGTCCTTGTCATCGGCTTCTCGCAGAAGATGTCCTTGCCGGCCTTCGCCGACTCGACGGCCATAAGTCCGTGCCAGTGGGAAGGGGTGGCGATGTGGACAATGTCCACATTCGGGTCATGGACAAGATCCCTCCAGTCATGGTAGGACTGAAGCTTTGTCCCGAATCTCTCCTGACCCTTCTGGAGGGCGTTGTCGAGGTGTTTCTGGTCGACATCGCACACCGCCACAAGACGGCAGCGCTCGTCGCTGGCGAAATGGAGGCTGCTCATTCCGATGCCTCCGACACCGATGATACCTCGTGTCATCTGGTCACTCGGAGCCACAAACTTGCTGGACGAGTCGCCCATCTTGCCGAACACCTCACGGGGAAGTATCGTCAGGGCGCCAAGACCCAGACCGGCTTTCTTGATGAAATCTCTTCTTGATTGTGCCATAATGATATGTTATAGTGTTTTTAATTAATCAGCGAGTATCCGCTAAATTACGAAAAACCCTTGAATATGACAACAAGGGGGCGGTATTTCAAAATATTAATTATATTTGCCCGCTTGGCAAACATTATTAACACTAAACTAATCACTAAAAAGTAATAACCGAATAAGGATGAACATCAATTTTGAGAGGACAGCGAGAGCCGCGATGGCGGCTATAATAGCCACCGCATTGACGTTCGCGTTCAACGCCTGCTCCGAGGAAGAGACCGAGGAAAAAGGGAACAGGGTGTATTTCGGCGCCACAACCACTTATGACAACTTTCCTGAAACCAAGACTATATATAGCGGGGAAGAGTACATTGTCAGCGGCAAGGCGTACGAGAGAATTAATTGGACGGGAACTGACAAGGTTGACGTGCTCAACTCCAAAAACGCTCAGTCAGCTGTCTTTTCAGTGACCACCCCCACGGGAGATAATAACAAGAGCGGCGCCGACCTGGTGTACGACGCCGGAGACGTGATGTACTGGGAGGCAGGTGAGAACACCTTCCTCTCGGTGTATCCCAGCGGAGCTTACAGAGCCGGGATCATTTCAGGGACTTTGCCGAAAGTCCAGGACCAGACAGAGTCACACGAGTCCACGATAGGACTGACCACATCAAACGCCTCTGAGACAGTGACCACCCCTTCCATGAGACTGGCCTACATGGTCGCCAAGGAGACTCTTCCCATCACGGAAAAGATCAAACTGCGCTTCCGGCCGGCGATGACGGCGTTCGAGTTCAATGTCGCCTTCGCCGATGACGGGACGACAGCCCCCACTATCTCCAAGTTCCAGATGTGGTCAACTTCCACAGCGTTGACCGGGACATGGAAATGGGACGGTAAAAGATTCGACTGTCCGGATTTCCAGAAAGGGGTCAACGACACGATCACTGTCAACTTCAAAGATGTCCCCATAGACACAGCGAACCCGCTGCGTTTCACTGTCTTCGCGCTGCCTCATGATATTACCGACGTGAAGGTGAGATTCTTCCTCAACACAGGTCCCAAGACCCTGTCGCTGAAAGATAACTCGGACACCTTCACCACTTTCGAAGCGTGCAAGAAATACCGCGTGTCCACGCCGAACGTGTCAGGTGACTGGACTTACAAATTCTCCACCACAGACCCCTCGCCCGTCGCCTTTGACGGATCGTCGGACGATTCCTATATTCAAGGAACCGTGACAAGTTTCAAGTACAGGGGAAAGCCTGCCAGCCATGATTATGTGGAAGAACCCGTGAAATGGATTGTGGAAGGGTACTACGCTGACGCCGAGTGTACCAAGAAGCTGCCTGGCAAACCCTATTGGGCCCCATATCTCTTTGGTGGCGACGAAAAAGAGGACCAAGGTACCGGATCGGTCGAGCGGGAGAAAGTGACCATCAAGTACGCCCACTCTCACGCTTCTGATTCCCTGGAGGTTATCACAACTGAAGCCAATGATCTGAACAGCCTTGTCGGGAGCCGGTCAATGATCGGGTCAAGCTCGAGCTACCATAACCTATCCAACCCGACCAACCCGAATAGCGACTACATCGCGGAGAGCGCCAATAGTTACATCGTCAACGCTTGCGGTTACTACCGCATCCCGCTCGTTATGGGCAATGGCGTGAAAAACAACGCTCTTAATAATGAGAAAGTGTATAAGGGCGCTCAAGGTAACGGGACCGACGATTTCAGAATACTGTTCAAGAACTACAAAGGCAACAACATCCAAAGCCCTTACCTGCAGGATAACGGAGGGACTCCCACCAGCGCGGAGATTGTCTGGGAAGACGTTGAGGGCCTCATCGAGACCACTCTCGACAAGAATGGGGCAAACACCTATGACCTTCCCTCCAATTGCGTTTACCAAAGCGGCGGGGTGTACTGGTTAAGATTCCATGTGCCGACTGAAAGGCGTGGCCAGTGGATCTACAGGGATGATAACGGAAAGCTGCGGAACGAGCCGAGACAAGGCAACGCGGTGATAGCTGTCAAGGACGCCTCCGGTGACGTCATGTGGAGTTACCATATCTGGGTCACCGACTATGTGCCCAAAAACTATCCGAACTACTCCGCCTCGGTGAACAAGGATATAGACTTCGCCCTTCCCTATTATTTTGAGTCAATAGATGAGGTGGATGGAGGCTCAGGCATGAATGTCCATCATTTCATCAATTCCCTGCACTTGGGGTACAGGATCATGAACAGGGTCCTGGGCTACACAGTGTATGGAACAGAGGTGACCAGGAACTATCCCGCGAAGAAGGTATATGTCAAGCTGAGGCAGAACGACGGAGTCAGTCGCTTGACCACTGTCATGGCCATATCCCAGAACGAAGGCCGTTTGGTAAACTCCTTGAACAGAAGCCAGCCGTTCTTCCAGGCTCTCCGTAAGGACGCTTTCTGGCCAGGCGCCGGAAAGAGCGATCTTGATCCGGTTTGGTATGGCAAAAAACCTCGCCTCAACACGACCAGAACGACCGAAGGGAAGCCGATTGACTATCTGATATCGAATCCCGGAGTCTGGGTTAACAGGACTGATGGCACCGGAAATTGTGTCAACCTGCCTTACTATGAGAATATCTGGAACGCTGACCTGCGGAAGAGCGAAGGGAGCGAGATCGTGACCTACCCCAGCGAATCCAACTTCGCGCCTACACTTCTATGCCCTTACTCCTTATTCAAGGGAGGAAAAACCATCTATGATCCCTGCCCTGCCGGATACAGTTTGCCGCCCCATCTCTCTTTGAGCCTCTTGTTCACCTCGATGAGTCCCGCGTCAGAACTGGCCAAGAACTTTGTGATAGGATGGTACGACAGAAGTTATAATCCGGCTCACTTCCCCACACAGGTGAGAAGAAGCGTTGATGAAGGCCTGATTTTCTACACCAATTTGAGTCAAACTAAGGAGATGTTCATCCCTTACACGTCAACCCGCGACGCTAAAGGCTCGTTAAGCCGCTATGACATACCTTTGGGTTTGTTCCATACCAATATGGTGTCGTATAACCCAGACACTGCCAATAGGGGTCACAGGAAGCCTATAGCCTATTATGACTCATCCAAAGAAAGCGCCGGCGAGAGTTTCATCATGTCACAAGGAGCCACGGTCCTGCCTTTTGACGAGTCAGTCTATCCTACCATCGAAGACTTTTATGACAATCAGGTCCTATACTCTTATTCGTTGACCGCCATTCTCGGGCGGTACACGCTGACGTATCAGGATCCCCAACTACAGTAGACCACACACATCACAAAACAGGGCGGCCTTTTCCGGTCGCCCTGTCATTTTATCAGGAATATCCTTACTCGGCGTTGCGGGAATCGCGACGACCTCCGCGGTCTCCGCGACGGTCACCCCTACGGTCTCCGCGACGATCACCCCTGCGGTCTCCGCGGTCTCCGCGGGGACGTCCGCCACCCTGGGCGTTGGCCGCCGTGGGGGCGTTGGGGGTAAGATCCTGCTTGCCGTAACGCTCACCGTTGCAAATCCACACCTTGATTCCGAGGCAACCGACCTTGGTGCTGGCGACCGCCAGAGCGTAGTCGATGTCGGCGCGGAAAGTGTGGAGAGGAGTACGTCCTTCCTTGAACATCTCGCTGCGGGCCATCTCGGCGCCACCGACGCGACCGCTGATCTGGACCTTGATGCCCTCGGCGCCTACCCTCATCGCGGAGGCGATGGCCATCTTGATGGCCCTGCGGTAGGAGACGCGGCCCTCAATCTGACGGGCAATGCTGTCAGCCACGATAGTAGCGTCGACCTCGTGTCTCTTGCCCTCGCTGATACTAATCTGGACGTCCTTCTTGGTGACCTTCTTCAGCTCTTCCTTGGGTTTGTCGACCTCCTGGCCGCCCTTGCCGATGATGAAACCAGGCCTTGCGGCGTGGATGGTCACGGTGCTGA
>CADBRH010000020.1 GCA_902797035.1 uncultured Bacteroidia bacterium
CCGAGGGCGTCGAAGACACGGCCGGCGGCGGCGCGGCGGCGCTTGTACTCGGCGTTAAGCTCAACAAACCAATCGGTCCCCTGGGCCAAAGCCTCTATAGCGGCCATCTGCATAGCCTTGAACATACCCGAGTCCATCTGGCTCTTCACCTTAAGGATCTCGTTCACCATCGCCGGTTCGCCGGCCACCATCCCGATACGCCAGCCACTCATGTTGTGCGCCTTGCTCAAAGAGTTCAGCTCCAGACAGCAATCCGTCGAGCCTTCGACAGCAAGGATGGAAATAGGCTTGTCAGTCAAGATGAACGAATACGGGTTATCATTGACAACCAATATATTATGTCTCCTTCCGAAATCCACAAGACGCTCATAAAGCTCCGGAGTGGCGGAGGCGCCGGTGGGCATGTTCGGATAATTCACCCACATAAGTTTGACTCCCTCGAGATCCATCCTCTCAAGAGCGTCGAAATCCGGGAACCAGCCGTTATCCTCTTTGAGGTCATAGGTCAGGGCCTCACCTCCGACAAGCTTGACCGTCGAGGAATAGGTCGGGTAGCCAGGATCGGGAACCAGCACTTTGTCGCCGGGATTGACGAAAGCCAGCGAGATCAAGAGAATCCCTTCCTTGGATCCGACCAACGGCTGGATCCCGCCGTTGGGGTTGAGAGTCACTCCGTAATAACGGGCGTACCAATCGGCGAAAGCTTGCCTGAGCTCAGGCAAACCTTTGTAGTTCTGATATTTATGATTCCCGGGGAGCACGGCTGTTTTAACCAGGGCGTCGATGGCGGCCTGAGGCGGCATCCCGTCGGGAGCCCCGATCCCAAGATTGATAAGCGGACCTTCCCCTCGTGAAGCCCTGGCGGCCGAGACCGCGTCGAGGTCTTTCTGTTTGCGGGAGAAATAATATTCCTGGACACCTTTTGTCCTATCGGCGGGTTGGATTCTCATTTTTTGTTCGTTTTATAGATTCTTCACTGCGCTTTATAGATTCTTCTCTACGTTTTATAGATTCTTCACTGCGTTCAGAATGACATTGTGATCAGAATGACCCTTTATATTCCCCTAATATGAACAGATCCGCCATCAAGGGGCGAACGGCCTTCAGGGCCTGACGGTAACGGCTGTAAGAGGAGAACTTTATGTCGGCGTAGAAAAAATACTGCCACTCCTTGCCGGGAATCGGGAGGGACTGGATCCTGGTCAGATTCATGTCGTAGAACGAGAGCACGGTCAGCACCTGCGCCAGAGAGCCCGGCTTGTGAGGGAGGGTGAAACAGAGCGATGCCTTGTCGGTCTCGCTCCGCGGAATGGAAAGACTATCGTCAAGAACCAGGAAACGGGTGAAATTCTGCTTGTAGGTCTCGATCCCCAGAGCGAGGATCTCGAGCCCGTTCTCCTCGGCCGCCAGGGTGGAGGCCACGGCCCCGACACCCATCAGCCCCTCAGCCGCGATGTCGATGGCGCTTTTAGCGGTGTCCTCCGACTCTACCATCTTGATCCAAGGGCAATTCTTCTCGAAGAACCGCCTGGTCTGGTTGATGGCCATGTAGTGGGTGCGAACTTCCCTGATATCCTCGATCCTCTGGCCGGGAATTGCCATAAGGTTTTGGTGGATAGGAATATACACCTCGCCCTTTATCTTGTAAGGGTTGGCTCTCAGCAACTCGAAATTGGGGAGTAAACCTCCAGAGATGGTATTCTCGATAGCGATTACCGCGGCCTCCGCCTTCCCGTCTGACAGCGCCTTGAACAAACCCTCGAAGGTCGGACTCTCAAAGATGGATATATCCTCCCCGCGGGCGGAATAGAAATCCCTAGCCGCCTGCTCGTGGAAACAACCGCGATAACCTTGGATAGCGACGGTCGTCACACCGTCAAAATCTCTTTCTCCTTGGCGGCGACAAGGGCATCCACGGCTTTCACCTTGGCATCGGTCACTTTCTGGACCTCATCCTCACCCTCTTTGCGCACGTCCTCGGAGAACTCTCCGGCCTTCTCGGCCTTCTTGAGAGCGTCAACTCCTTCCCTGCGGATATTCCTGACAGCCACCTTGGCGCCCTCTCCGGCGGCTTTCGCCTTCTTGATCAAATCCTTACGCCTTTCCTCCGTGAGCGGGGGGATGGGGCAGCGGATGATCTCGCCGTTGTTCTGAGGAGTGAAGCCGAGATTGGCGGCGAGGATAGCTTTCTCGATCGCCGGGATGAGGCTCCTCTCCCAGGGCTGGATCGTGATGGTACGGGCGTCGGGGACACTGACGGAGGCCACCTGGGCCACCGGTGTGTCAGTGCCGTAATAGCTGACAGTCACATTATTGAGGATGGAAGGGTTAGCCTTACCCACCCTGTAGGTCTTGAGGTCCTCCTCAAGGAAGTCCACGGTGTCCTGCATCTTGTCCTCGACACCTTTAAGGATCTCTTTGGCTTTCTCTGATAACATCTATATTCGTTTTTACTTATGTACCAATGTGCCGACTTTCTCACCGTCCAGGATTCTCCTCAAAGCCCCAGGCTCGTCGATATCGAAAACTATGATCGGCATGGCGCCGTCATCGCAAAGGGCGTAGGCCGTCTGGTCCAGCACCCTTAAGCGTTTTGACATGGCCTCCGAGAAAGTGATCTCGTCATATTTGACCGCTGTGGGGTCCTTTTTCGGGTCAGCGGTGTACACCCCGTCAACTTTCGTGCCTTTCAGCATCACGTCCGCCCTGATCTCGAGCGCCCTGAGAGCGGCTCCGGAGTCGGTCGTGAAAAAAGGGTTGCCTGTACCGCCGGCAATCAGGGCGACCCCACCCTCCTCGAGAGTCTTCACGGCGTTGTCCCTGTTGTAATAGCGGGCGAAAGGCTCCATCGGGATGGCGGTGAACACCTCGGCATGGACTCCCTCATCCTCAATGAACTGACTGAGAGCCAGGGAGTTGATAACCGTGGCGAGCATTCCCATCCTGTCACCCCCGACACGGTCGAAACCCTTGTCGAGACCCTGAAGGCCGCGGAATATATTCCCGCCTCCATTAACCACGCCGATCTGCAGGCCGGCCTTGGCGGCGCCGGCGATCTCCCGCGCGTATTTCCTGAGATACTCAGGCTCAAGACCCTTGCCTTCGGGACCGCCTAGAATCTCGCCGCTGAGCTTTAAAAGGACTCTCTTGTACATTTAGTCGAATTTTGTCAAAAATAGTGATTTTTACGCTAAAACGGAACACATCAGTACTTAAAGACGCAGTCGTACTCCTCTCCGCCGGCGCCGATCCTGAAGGTGTGGACCTCCCTCGCGGAAGGCTTGACAGCCACGACATCCACGCAAAGATTGGTCTGGTAGTCGAAGAAAGCGTGGGTCGTTCCGGGAAGCATCAGGTCGGGAACCACCCAACCGTAGCCCTGGGAGATATAATAATTCACGCCGTTGTCACGAGTGTACATTCTCACGTGAGCGTCGCCTGTGAACAAGCCGACAAGTGTTCCCTTGGCGGAGAACCCGGAAAGGACATCCATTACCTTCTGGTTGCCGTCAAGAGTCTCCTGGGGCGGGTTGGAGTTGGTCCAACGGCCGAGCGGATGGGGCATGTAATGAGCCATCGCGATCACCGGAGTGTCGGCGGGAGTGTTATCCAGAAGATCTTTCAGCCAATCCATCTGGGCGTCGTCGAACAGGTAGTAGGAGCCGTTCTGCGTGCCGGTGCCTTGGCTGTTCAGGAATATGACCCTGAAGCCCTTGCCGGGGACATCATACCAGCCGTAAACCTTGCCGGGAGTGAGGTGGAGGTTCTCCCCCGCCCTCTCCTGCCAAGGCTTCTGGAAAAAGCCGGACAGGTCGTCGTCGGAGAAAAACTCACCCTCGCCGGCGTCCCAGTCATGGTTGCCGGCGGCGTAGAGCCAAATCCCGTCGTACTTATCCATCTGGGCCCTGGTGTTGTCCACTATCTCCTTAGCATACACCTTGTTCTCAGTGGCGGGATAGGCGTTCAGACCGATGTCCCCAAGGTTTACCATAAAGTCGCTGCCGAAGGCTTCGGCGGCCTTGACGGCATGTCCTATGTGCTTGTAGGTGAAGCGCCCGCAGGTGTGGAGGTCGGTGAGTACCGGGAAACAAAGCACCTCGTCATCGCCTTTCCAAGCATTGAAACGGGCCAGGGCCTCGTCTATCTGAGGCTTGACGAAATCATCCTTGTCGGTGGCCTTGTCCTCTTTCGCGAACAACTTGTCATTGATCTCCCTCCACGCTATCGTCGGGGTGCTGTACAGGAAGTTTAACGACTGTCCCTTGTCGAAGTCGAAATATTCCATCCGGAGCTGGTGCTTCCCCTTGGTGAGGGTCTTGGTGACGATCTTGGTAATTGAGCCGTGAGCGCCGTCGTTGTCGTACATGAGCTCGCCGTCGATGTAGAACTTGGAGCCGTCGTCCGTGGCGGCCTTGAAGGTGTATTCCTCCTCTGTCTTGACATTCAGGACGGTCTCCAGCAAAAGGGCGAAATGGTTGAGGGTCTCGTCGATGCCCACAAGGTCGAAATTGTTCTTCACGCCCACCTCATCAGGCTCCCCGAGGGTGGAGAAGTCCGGCAACTGGCGTTCGGGCCAGTCGAGGTAAAGCTTGTAGTTGACAACGGGTTCTTTCTCGGATCCGCAAGCGGCAAATACCAGCGCGAGGGCCGCCACGATTAAGATTCTTTTCAGCATATTCATTGATCATTAATACTCTACAAGGACAGAACAGCCAGGACATCAATGAGTTCCTTGTTGATGGGCTTGTCCATCTTGACCGCCCTTTGGATCGGCACATAGACAATCTCGTCGTTGGAGATACCGACCATGATGTTCCGCTGACCTTCCATCAGCGCCTCAATCGAGGCATACCCGAGACGGGAGGCCAGGATCCTGTCGTACGCGCTCGGCGTGCCGCCCCTCTGCAGGTGCCCGAGGATGGTGACCTGGACATTGTACTGGGGATATTCCCTCCTCACCCTGTCGGCGTAGTACATCGCTCCTCCGAGCCCGTCCTTCCTTGACTCGGAAACCAGGACTATCGAGCTGTTCTTGCTCTTGCGCATGCCCCGTCCGATAAATTCGGCAAGCTGGTCCACGTCGGTCTTGTCCTCGGGAATGATGGCCGCCTCGGCCCCTGACGCTATGGCGCTGTTCTGCGCCAGGAAACCGGCGTCACGCCCCATCACCTCGACGAAGAATATCCGGTCGTGGGAGTTGGCCGTGTCCCGGATCTTGTCCACGCATTCGACAATAGTGTTGAGAGCGGTGTCGTAACCTATGGTGTGGTCAGTGCCGTAGAGGTCGTTGTCAATTGTTCCAGGCAGGCCTATGATCGGGATGTCATATTCCCTGGCGAAAAGCTGAGCCCCTGTGAGAGAGCCGTTTCCGCCAATCACAATCAAGGCGTCGATGCCGTTTTTGACCATATTATCATAAGCCCTCTTACGGCCCTCCGGAGTCATGAACTCCTTGCTGCGCGCGGTCTTGAGAATGGTGCCGCCTCTCTGGATGGTGTTGGACACGGAGGATGAGGTGAACTCCTTGAACTCCTCGTTGATAAGGCCCTCGTAGCCGCGGTAAACCCCGATGACCTTCATGTTGTTGAATATGGCGGTCCTGGTGACAGCCCTGATGCAGGCGTTCATCCCCGGCGCGTCACCGCCGGAAGTGAGAACGGCCACTGTCTTTATCTCTCTCATCTGTGTGGATTTTTGTATCCACAAATATACAAATTCTCACGTTATCACTACCACATCCTTCCCGACACCCGTCAAGCGTGACAATCGCCACATTGACTGTTTCCAGGATTCGCGGGTTCATTTGCTTCAGCGAAAGAATATCGCTATCTTCGCGGTATGAAGCCTAAGAAGACAAAACTTAAGACTCCACACACCTCAGTACACGGTCATCCCGTATCTTTCAGCAAAGCTCTCCACCAGACCAAGAAGTTTTATCTACTGGTTTCCCTCCTCGTTATTTCCACAGCCACTGGGGCTCAGAATCCGATATTGATCGGTAAAGCTTACAATTCCGACCCGCAGGCGAGAGTATGGACGATTGGCGGGGAGCCGAGATTATTTGTCTACGGGTCACGGGACGAGGACCCATCTTATTACTGCTCAGGGAAATATGATGTCTTCTCCACGACAGACATGATTAACTGGACCGGCGGCCCGGCTTTCTCCTCGGCGGAGGTGAGATACAACGATGAGGTACTCTATGCCCCCGACTGCATCGAGAGGAATGGCAAATATTTCCTTTTTTATTCCCAGCCTGGGGCGAATCCAGAGGGAACGGCAGTGAGCGACTCGCCCTACGGCCCTTTCAAGGACGGTAAGCCGGTCGTTTGGGCGAACCAGATCGACCCCTCAGTGTTCATCGACGATGATGGGCAAGCCTGGATGTTCTGGGGGCAGTTCAGCGCCAAATGCGCCAAGCTCAACCCAGACATGAGAAGCATCGACCCCTCTACCATCAAGGACGGGATCATCACCGAGGCGGAGCACCATTTCCATGAGGGAATACAGGTTTTCAAGCATGACGGGACCTATTACCTCGTTTTCGCCGACATCAGTCGCAGGGGGATGCCCACCTGCCTGGGGTACGCCACATCAGACTGTGTCACAGGACCATATACCTATAGAGGGGTGATTATCGACAACTTTGGAAGTGACCCGGCTGTGTGGAACAACCACGGCTCGGTGGTCAAGTTCAAGAATCAATGGCACGTGTTTTATCACCGCTCGTCGCAGGGGTCTAACACCATGCGGCAGAGCTGTGTGGAGCCTATCCGGATCCTTCCCGACGGTTCTATCCCGGAGGTGGAGATGACGTCCACCGGAGCCGGGAAACCTCTGGATCCTTATCTTGCTCCCGGGGCGGACCCGGTCACAGGAAGGGCTTGCTTTCTGACCGGTCATGTCCGGATAGGGGCCTCATTCAGCCTTGAAGAGATCCGGGATAACGACACGGCTGCATGGAAGGACTTCGACTTCAAAGACGGGCCCCGAAAGATGATCATTTCCGTCCGGCCCGAGGCCGGTGGAGTTTTGGAAGTATATTCCGAATATCTTTACGGCTCGACAGTGGCCACTTTCAAGATCCCTCAGGGGGACGGGAAGACTATCGTCACTCTGGAAGCGGAGGTCGGACGGGACATCACCGGAGTCAGTCCGCTTCGCATGCGTTTCCACGGTAATAAAGACACTAACCTATTCAGCCTCATCTCTTTCCGGTTTGAGAAATAGTCTATCCCTTTCAGCCGGCGCGGGAGTTGACGAAAGTGTCAATCCCGAGTCCAAGATAACCTGCCGCGCCTGCCGCTAAGGGTCCCCGCGTGACCGGCCGCCATCGCTGGAATGAAAAACTTGATTTTGTGAAATATATCGCTAAAAAAATACGCGAGAATCATTCGAGAAAATGAAACGTAAAAAAACTATCCGCCATTTATTAGCGACAGCGCTCATCCTGCTGCTGTGCCAATCTCCTCTCTGGTCCGGGAATCCGCGACGCGGCGTGAACGGAAACTTTTTGGATATACATCTTGAAGGTGGATCCACATGGTGGCTCGGCTCTTCATCATCGGAAGGCGGTTCCGCCGCCAAGCCACGACCGCTGACGGGAGGAGGCCTCTATTTCAATTTCAGTCCACATTTTCGCGCCGGCGCGAATTATGATTACTCCAGCCACCGGCAAGAATGGCTTGGCAGCGGTCTTTCGGCCCTGCCCGGGGGCGGGAACGGAGGAACGGTTTACCGTGAGGAGAAGACACTTCTGCATGGTGTGAGCCTGACCGGCGAGTTTAACCTGCTGCCGGGGACCGGGATCGTGGCCTTATATGCCGGCGCCGGTGCCGGATGCCTGCTCTCTTACGGGAACAAATACGCCATCGACGTTCGCGATGAGATAAATTCCGGCGGGACGGGTAATACCGTTAGCGTGTCCGGACACAACGCTGACATGCGGAAGGTGTCGCTTTTTATCCCGGCGAACCTTTCCCTGGAATTCGCCTTACGGCCCCACCTGTGGCTGACCCTGCGGGGCGAATACCGTTTCGTGGCGGGAAAAGAAGCCCCTGTCCCGCATAATGGCGCGCGCGCCGCTTTGGGACTCCGTGTAAGCCTGTAATATTATGATTCATAGAAATATAAATAATAAACATAGAATAATGAGATCCATCAAAATGTTTTTGGCCGCCATCTGCGTTTCGGCACTGTCGCTCACGGCGTGTGTTGACCTCGGCCACCCGGAGATTAACATCACCATCGAGTCGGACTACAGCGGGATCATCGGCGCGATCAACGACGCGAGCCGCTCCCTTTCAGAGAAACTCTCGTTGATTGAGTCAGCCATCAAAGAAGGTCAGGCCGACGCGGAGGCCCAGCAGGAAATGTTGCGGGAGGCCATCGCCGCGATTCCTGGATCATTGGAAGAGAAACTAGCCGCCATCGAGTCGGCCATCTCCTCACAGACAAGTGGCCTGGAGACTAAACTCGCTTTTATCGAAACGGCTGTCAAGACAGGCTTCGCCAACCAGCAAACAGCTTTTGACCTGCTTACTACCGCTTTGGAGACCGGCATTACCTCCTCCAATGCCAATATGGTCAGTGCCCTGGCTGAAATCAAGACCGCCATCAACAAAATATCCTCGGCCCTTACTGTCGATGTCGCTGATTTGCTTGAGGATATCATCCAAGCCATAGCGGACCAACCAGATTACACCGCCGCTCTTGAAGCCATCCGTGACATGATCGAGCAAATTGGCACTGTTCCCACTCCTCCGGCGCCGGGGGCGGAGTATGTGGAAATGGGCCATGGGCTGAAATGGGGCACGATGAATGTCGGGGCCACAAAGCCGGAAGAATACGGAGATTTCTTCGCGTGGGGAGAGATAGAACCGAAAACCCCCGGAACACCGTACAATTGGGAAACATACAAATGGATGCGGGATGACGGGGCGGATTGGGATTACATCACCAAGTACACCTATGAAGATAACCAGACGAACGCGATATGGTACCAGTGGACAGAAAACTGGGTTTATGAATTTATTGGTGACCACTTCACATCGTTCGCGGACTGTGACTATAAGGATGACGCTGCCCGGGCTAATTGGGGTTCCCCTTGGCGTACACCAACGGACGAGGAATGGACAATCCTTCGCTCCAGCGATTACGAATGGGTATGGACGGAGAATTACAATGATTCCGGCGTCAATGGCATGGTTGTGACCAGTAAGGTCTCGGGCTATGAGGGCAACCAGATATTCCTTCCCGCGGCGGGTCACCATGATGGAGATGACCCCGCGTATCGTAACCGCTACGCTCATTACTGGTCAGCTTCCATTTATACAAATGGTTACTCAGACCTCGCCTATGCCGTGTTCTTCGACAACAGCGAAGACCGGGACAAAGTGCGCCGTGACGGGGAGGACCGCTACTTCGGCGGCTCTATTCGTCCCGTCATGAACTAGAGTGACATCGTCAAAACTCGAGGTGGTGACTTCGGCTTCAGGGCTCGGGGGCTTGAACTATCTCAAAACAGTTTTGGCCAAAGCCATCGCCCGCTCGATCGTCGGAGCCATATCGTAAAGCTTGTATTCCGCCAGACGCCCTCCAAAAAAGACATTTTTCTCTTGTTGGGCCAAAGCGGAATACATGTTATACAATGCCGTGTTCCGCTCATCATTAACTGGATAGAACGGCTCCATTCCCGCCTTGAACTCAACGCTGTATTCCCTTGAGATCACAGTCTTGGGGTTATTGTAAACCTCTTGCCCGAAACTCTCGAAATGCTTATGCTCGATTATCCTGGTGAAAGGCACTTCCCTTTCCGTGTAATTAACAACGGCATTGCCCTGATAGTTCGGGATGTCTAAAATCTCTTGTTCGAAACGAACCGTCCGGTACTGCAATCGGCCGAAACGATAGCCGTAATACTCGTCAATCGGTCCCGTGTAGACCACGTTCCCGGCGACAGACAACAACCCGTCCTTGTCTGAGAAGAAATCCGTGTTCACCCGTGTCTCAACACCGTCCAAAAGCGCGTCTATAAATTTGTTGTAGCCGCCGATAGGGATGCCTTGAAACGTGTCGTTGAAGTAATTGTTGTCGAACACGAACCGCAACGGCAATCGACGGATAATGAACGCCGGCAGCTCCGAGCAGGGCCGCCCCCACTGCTTTTCCGTGTAGCCTTTTATGAGAGTCTCATAAATGTCCTTACCGACCATGCTTAAAGCTTGTTCCTCCAAATCGCGCGGATCTCTATCGAGAGCCGCTATCCGCCTCTGCTCCTCAATCTTGCGCATGGCTTCCTCAGGTGTGGTGACACTCCACATCTGGTAAAAAGTGTTCATGTTGAACGGGAGGTTGTATATCTTGCCTTTATAGTTGGCGACAGGGCTGTTCGTATACCGGTTGAAAGGGACAAAACTGTTCACAAAATCCCACAGCGCCTTATTTGAAGTGTGAAAGATATGCGCGCCATATTTGTGAACGTTGATGTTTTCCACCTGCTCACAATAGACATTCCCCCCAAGACTCGCCCGTTTTTCAATCACAAGGCAACGCTTGCCAGCCTGTTTCGCGAGATGAGCGAACGTGGCCCCGAAAAGACCTGAGCCCACGATGAGATAGTCATATTTATTCCGCATGTCGAGCTTTTTTTAACCAAACCTGATTATTCCCATTGACGGATTCCCACATGTCGCTGTTCTCAGGTTTGAATCTATAAAACCTTGGAGCAATCAGAATATCAAACTCTTGTAAATCATTCATATAGGGTAATTCCTGAAGTCTCTCGGCAAAATAATACTTTTTGGCGAATTCAAACTTTTCAGGATAATCATATTTGCCTCTCATCGAGCCATATTCAAAAAGATAACGGATGCCTGGCGTTTCCCACCAATCCACGTATATTCTCGCGTTATCATCATAAGGCAACGACTTGAAATCTATGAAAGGATTCTTTCGATACTTATTTGAAGAATATTCTTTAACGACAGCAGGATAAACGAATTGAACGAAGAGAACAACAAGGAGAATGTATTTGATGTCGGCCTTTTCCATGATATATTTCAGCGTTTCGCCCAAAAACGCGATGGAGCAAATATAGACCAGGAAACGCATCGAGATACATCTTCTTATACCCTCCTCACCCCAAGGACATGGATAAGATCCCATTATCGAGAACACCAAGAACAACACATTGGTCGCTATCGTCACATAAGCAAGAGCTTTATACTTGTCAAATAAAGCGGTTTTCCGTACCAGATACATCAAAGAAAGGATAAGGAGCAAACCGAGCAAATACAACACGAACATAGGTTGAAGCAATATCTCGGGATTTTCGCTGAGATAGGGCAAATATGATAATTGCTCCAATTTCGGGTTCTGCCATCTCAACGCGAAATAATAGATCCCAATAAGCGTGATCATCATCGGAATCGCGTAAACCGATATCATCAGGAGTTTATTTCTCTTGCTGGAAGATGATGTCAGAACCAGATACAGCACATAGGTCGAGACAACAAACGCGACCACTATGAACGAGTACCGTGAAGTCATAAAACAAGAAAGGATTATTGAACTTAACAGCAGCCGTTTAACCGTTATCCTTTCTTTAAGATGTTCAAGAATGATGATGGCCGACACCACACCGAGGGCTTCCATGCTATATGCCCGTAACTCGAACATCTCTCTGGCGAAAAAGGTACTGCACATTGTGAGGAGCCCCATCATCGCCGCGATGGCTTTATTCTTTGTCCATCTGTTAGTCAAATAAACTATCGAGATGATTATGCCGATAAAGAATAGATATGGGAGAACACGAAGCCAAACATAATTGTTGGACACCATGGACCAATAATGCAATATGACGCCGAATCCACCCGGATCCAAATTGCGAGTCTGGTTCATCTGAATCACATCCTTCAGACTCCCTGTTCTCGACAAAGGCTCTGAGAAATGCCCCAGACCTTTACTTATCCAAAACTGCCCCGCCTCGTCGTACCAGAAGTAATCATGGCAAGCATACGTAAAGTTGATAACAACGATTGCCAAATAAATAAAGGCACAAATAGGCAAAAACAATTTATTCGTCAAGGTTCGGATCTTTTCCATTCGATCTCAAGTTTTTATTTATTAGATGAAAATCGCCTAACGCCTTCAAGCCAATCTTAAAGACACGTTTCATATTGATACTGTTCACACCACCTTGCCTCGGGCGAAAAGTGATAGGATACCAAGCGATTGTCTCGTTATTCTTCACGGCGATGGCGCTTACCGCCACATTGGCCAAGAAAAAGTCTTCCGGGATGTGTCGCGTGACCGCCTGTAAACGTTTGGCGTTCATCAGTCGGAAAGGGGTATTGGCATCCTTTACCCAGACATGGAACATCAACCATACGACCAAACGGAGGGTTTTTGTCACAAACACTCTACTCGCTCCATCCTGCCTGCCTTCTCGTGTGCCGATATGGAAATCAAACTTATGACGATTTTCCCACATCCGCCAAAACTCCTCTGGAAGAGTTTGCCCGTCACTGTCGGTTTGGAAAACGAAGGTAGCGTTATCAGCTATGGCTAAGCGATACAGATAAAGCACCGTGGCTCCATGCCCGGAATTGGGTTTGTCGATCGGCACAAGATAGGGATATTTCTCCCGCGATCGCAGCATGATCCGGAGAGTGTTATCCTTGCTGCCATCGTTGGCGATGACGAGTCTCGCCACGTTTCCTTCCGCGTTGATTTTCTCGCATACAGGATGCCATTGGTGAATCACTTCCTCAATGTTAGCCTCCTCATTATAGGCAGGCATAACAATATATATTTTTTCAAGACTCATCAATACAATTGTTTAAACTGTCATCCTCTTTTGTTTACGGTCTTAAATGTGATCCGCTTATTCAGGTAAAATTGCGCGAGCGCGACTACAATTATCGTTATCAACTTGCAAACCAGTTCGTTCCATCGCATTTTGTCCACCATGAACCAAAGCATGAGCGAACTCATTCCAAGCCCTGTCAAACCCACAACGTAAAACGAGATAAAGCGTAGCGGGGTCTTATCTTTCACCTTGAAATTGTAGGATCGATTCAGAAAAAATGAAGTGAAAATCCCCACGTGAGTGCTGATCACGTTAGCCCATAGGTACGACAACACTCCAAAATAGTAGAAGAGAGTATAGACGCCGAAATCTAAAGAGGCGCAAAAACCACCTATGATCCCATACAGAATCAGGTTTCGGATTTTTTTATATAATGCGAATTGCCTATCATCCATGTCTCGTCTGATGCCAGGAGCGCTTGCTTAACCGTCAAAAAACGTTAATCCTGTGTGGGATTAATGGCACAACAAGCGAGAATGTCACTTATACCTTATTTCTTTAAAAATCACAGGCTTCCAATTTAGGAATGGATATCTAATCACAAAGATAATGTTATAATTGATTATTGAAAACAATTTTTGGTCCTGGGGTGACCAATTCTATTGTTTGTTGGATCATATTCACTACATGCGCTCTCCCTTCTTCTAGCGGTAAAATGTCTCGGGCCGGATTCGCGTGTCTAGTCTAGAAATTTGTTTGCCGGATTTGAGGATTAGGCAATGTGTGCTAAACGAAAGGCACATGACACCTAGCGTTCATTTGCGCTAGCGGGAGATTCTGAGTATCTTCGCGGCATGAGGCTGAAGAAGAAAAAACCGAAGACCCTGCACATCACCGAGGCGGACTTCATGCTGGCGAACCGCAGGGCGGCGAGGCTGGAGGAGATCGCCGAGCACGGGCGTCCCGTGTCCTTCCGCAAGGCTCTCCACAAGTCAAAGAAACTCTATGACCGTAAACGCTTCAAGGGTCTTGAGGCGGAGGATTAAGCAACGCTTTCACTTGAACGGTCAACAACGGCAGGTCATCAGTCAGAATATACCAGACTCTCTCAAGGTTTACGGTGTAATAGTCGTGAACCAAGACGTGCCGTAACCCTTCAATCGAAGGCCAGTCAACCTCATTATGAGAGGCAATAAACTCTCGAGACAATTTATAGACATTCTCCCCGATGCATTGAAGATTGTACACCACAGCATGGCATAGCATCTTGTCAGCCACAAAATCTTCAAGTCGATAGGTACCGTTCATGAAACTCACGATATTTCCAATCGCCTCAAGCATAAGACCCAGCCTGGCCTGATCGTTAATCTTATCTCTCATAGATTAAGTATTTATCCGCTTCCGCGGAGGGGATGGCGAAGGGTTTGAGGAAGCCTTCCTCGACAAGGTCAACTTCACGGCCGATAAGATTCTCAAGGTCATTCTTATATCGAAGAATGCCGATTAAAGAGGTCTTGGAATCCCTATCATATCTGACAATCAAATCAAGGTCGCTTTCCGAGGTCTCCTCCCCCCTGGCGAAAGAACCGAACACCCAAGCCTTCTCTATAGAAGTGGAAATCAGATATTTCTGAATATTCGAAAACATCTCTATCCTATTCTTATCCAACTTCCCCAAGCATACGGAAAGCTCTTCTGAGACTCCCCGTCTGGCGGCATAGCGGGTCAGCCGGTTGATGTTCACGGGATAAACATCAAACGCCTTTCGGAACTCATCAATCACTGATCGGCTTTTATCGGGGTCTTTTAACACTCCCCTAAGTTGATCGGCCAGCATCTTTTCAAGCGAGGGGACCGATACTCCATCAACCGTCATCAGTGGGGAATCGCTCACAAGAGTCCCGACAAAGATGTATCCATCCAGAACGCCCGGGAATCTCTCAGCGTCTTTTGCCAAGACAACTTTCCCGAAACGAGTCTTCAGATAGTCATAAACAAAGTCGAGGTCGGAACGGGCAACCTCAACGAGAGTATTCATTCCCTTTCTCGAGATACAGTTATTCACCCCGACGCAACCTTCTGTCATCGCCTTGCACAAAGACTTCATCTCCGGCGTGATGTCAACGGAATATGATGGTTTTTTATAAGGGACATACCTCCCTTTCCCGACAGGGACAATTTTGCCGGCCTTCTCAAGGGATCTGATTCTTGAATAAACAGCCGGCATGGATAGACCCGGCCAGGCATCAGCGAAGTCCCTGACTGTCAGTTCCCTGCCCGTGTCCAACAAAGCGTTGACGCTCTCTATGCAACCGGCTTTCCTCATAACAAGACAAATATAAAAATAAATCGGCAATAACTATAGAATATTGACAATTTATTTAAAAACCATCATCGCGGATCTTTTGTGGTTTCGACAATAATCCGTATCTTCGGAATATGAAGAGAATCATAATTGTAACTGCGGCTTTTTTTTAGTGTCGCTCACCTGGGGGCAGAATCCGATATTGATCGGGAAGGCTTTCAATTCCGACCCGCAGGCGAGGGTCTGGACGGTTGGCGGGAAGCCGACGCTGTTCGTCTACGGTTCCAGGGACGAGAGCCCATCATATTACTACTCAGGGAAATACGATGTTTTCTCGACTACTGACATGATCAACTGGACGGGCGGTCCGGCCTTCTCTTCGTCGGAAGTCAGATACAACGACGAGGTCCTTTACGCGCCCGACTGCATCGAGAGGAACGGGAAGTATTACCTGTTCTATTCCCAGCCGGGAGCGAACCCCGAGGGCACGGCGGTGAGCGACTCACCTCACGGGCCTTTCAGGGACGGGAAGACAGTCATCACCCTTGAGGCGGAAGTCGGACGGGAGATCACCGGCGTCCATCCGCTTCGGATGCGTTTCCATGGTGAGAGCGACACCAACCTGTTCAGTCTCACCTCATTCCATTTCGAGAAATAGGCTATTCCGTACGGCCGGTGTAGGCGTTGACGGCCGAGTCAACTATCTCGGACTCGAAGAAAGCCTGCTGGGCCTGCTGCAAAGGGGTGCTCCAGGGCTGAGGACCGCCGTTTGACTGGATCACCCACATCTTGAGCTGCTTCTTGTGCCAGTTGACGGAGCATTGGGTCCCCCAGGCGCCGCCGTGCCCGAACCACGCTTCCTCGGAATCCTCGACAGGAGCCGTGAGCCCAAGGGAATATCCTCCCATATTCTTAGGCCTGCTGGAGATGGCGAGCAGGTTCTTGACGGTCTCCTCCTTGAGGATTCTCACACCGTTCTCCCCGACACCGAGGTTCATCAGCATCTTATAGAACTTGACCTGGTCCCTGGCGGTCGTCCAAAGGCCGGCGCCGGCTGAGGCGAAGACGTGGGAATCGTTGTAAGGACGTTGCTGGTTGCCGTTCTCCGAGACATACATCGCCGGCTTGCCCTCAAGATATTGATACATCTCTATTTGCGTGGCGAGCTGCTCGTCCGTGGGCCAGAATGTCGAGGAGGTCATGCCGAGCGGGTCGAGGACCTCCTGTTTGAGATATTCCTCCCATTTCATCCCGGTAATCTCCGCCACGACAGCGGCGGCGATGTCTATTCCGGTGTTGGAATACTGCTCACGTGTGCCTGGCTCGAACATGATCGGCGAGGCGGCGGCGATGCTGGCGGTCTGCCTCAGAGGGGCTCCTCCCGACCAGCCTCCGCCACGGACGTCGGCGCGCTTCGCGCTGATCTCGAACGGGAAGCCTCCGGTGTGGTTAAGGCACATCCTGACTGTTAGGACGTTCTGGGCCTTCTTCAGCACCTTGGTGTCCTCTGCCTGATCGGTCAGGACCCACAACTCACCGAACTCGGGAAGATATTTCGAGACAGGATCGTCCAGATCCAGCTTGCCTTCCTCGACGAGCTTGGCGGCGGTGACACCACAGAAACCCTTGGTCTGGGAGCACTGCATATAGACGTCGTCGAGCGTGATCGGACGGCCGGCGGCCACATCGGCGTAACCTATGGCACAGGTCTCCTGAACTCCATCCTTGTAAAGGATGCTGATCGCTCCGGGCAGCTCACCGCTATGGACAAAGGGCTCCAGGGCGTCGTGGACATAGGTCGTCCCCGAATCGACGAAGTATTGCTCTTCCACTTTCTTGGAGTTCTGGCAACCGATCACCGCGGCCGCCATCGCGAGAATGAATAACGCTTTTTTCATATGTTTTTAGTGTTTCAAGAATATCTACAATGACACAACGACTAGCAGGGGGCAGTGGTCGGAGGAATATTGGCGGTCACGGATGTCGTCGTCGATGCAGGCGTAAGAGTGTACCGTGGCTTCCTTGGGCACGAATATGTAGTCAATCCTGCTGTCGCCGTCCGGCCTGTCGAAGTCGAAACCATAATAGGAACCGACCCGCCCGGTGGGCGGCGAGACGCTGGAGGTGTAACTGTCCTTGACAATGTCGTTGTTGGAAAGTATGGCTATCTCGTTGGACGATGTTGTCGTATTCAAGTCCCCGGAAAAGAACGCGGGGAGACCACCACCGAGCTCGCGGGCCTTGACTATTAGCAGTTCCGCCGCTTTTGCCCTGGAGATGGATCCACGGTGGTCAAAGTGGGTGTTGATATAGAAAAACTTCTTGCCGGTTTTCTTGTCAAGGAACTTTCCCCAAGTCGCGAGCCTCTCCTGGGAGCAGTCCCAGCTCACACTGCCAGGGACATCGGGAGTCTCTGAAAGCCAGAAGTTTCCGCTCTCCAGAAGATCGAACCTGTCCCTCTTATACATGATGGGAGTCCCCTCTCCGTTGGCATAATTCTTCCTTCCGGAACCGAATATGTTGTACGCGTCACCGAGAACCTCAAACAAGGCTGACCTCATCTCGTAAGTGACCTCCTGAGTGCCGATGATATCGAAGTCATGATCAGTTATCCTCTTGACTATTAACGGGAGGCGGTTGTAGAACGCCCTGTCGGCGGTGTCCACGGCCATCAGTTCCCTCATGTTGTAATTGGCGAAACGGATGGGCGTGTCCTTGCCCCTTGTCCCGCAGGACAGAGCCACGAACGCCATCACCCCTACGACCAGCAGATTCCTTATTATTCTCATGATGTAAGGTCTTCACACAAATATAATCAAAACCGGAACCGGACACAATAATCATTTCATTTATGACGTGCAGGGGTGTTACGTTATTGATTGATATTCAGCGATTTATTAAAACAAAGGATGGCGAGATGATATGAACCCCGAAAGTTAGACAAAAAACTTTCGGGGTTCATATCAGATTAGCTCCCTCTGCGGAATAATGAATCATAGGGTCCGATGGGCCACGAAAAAAGGCTCCCGTCTGGAAGCCTTTTTCTCGTGCCATCCGCTGAGGTTTTTTCGAACCAACTTTTGGATGACTTGGACAAGATATGGGAGTTGAGGTTCCTTATCCCCGACCCGACAGACCCGTCAAAGTGCGTAGTCGAAGCAAGGTGA
>CADBRH010000021.1 GCA_902797035.1 uncultured Bacteroidia bacterium
CCGTTCTACAGTGACGGGCCGACCAAGAAGCAGTTGCTGGATATGACAAAGCGGGGCGAGATGATAGTGATACGCCCTGTAAAGGAACCGGAATCCATCAGCACTGCAATATGCATGAACAGGACTGGAGAGTTCTTCGACGGTAAGGATACCTGGTACACGGTCATGAAAACGAGACAATAAGGCCTAAATTCCGTTTAAAACCCGTTAATCTTACTAAATAGTAGAATTAAGCATTTTAGGATATGCTTATTTATACTTTTTCTTTGCATATAAACAAATTAGTCTTAACTTTGCACAGAGAATAGAACTTGTAATATGAACGACTATTTAAAAGAGCAAATCCTCGCTAGGATGCGGTTTGATAATCCTTGGTGGGTCGATGGAATGATTCAAGATGATTATAGAGGAATGCAGCCGCGTCTGTATCTAGACTCCTTCTATCGTTTATTATGTGAACCTGATATTCGGAGAAGCATAATCCTAATGGGACCTCGACGCGTCGGCAAGACAGTGATGCTTTTCCACACAATTCAAAGGCTTTTTAATGATGGAGTCAATCCACAGAAGGTTGTTTACCTCTCTATTGATACCCCCATTTACAATAACATAAGTTTAGAAGAGTTATTTGCATACGCTCGCGAAATTCTTCAAGATAATAATGCGAACGGATACTATGTTATTTTTGATGAAATACAGTACCTCAAAGATTGGGAAATACACTTAAAAACTTTAACCGACAGCTATCGGCAATCACGGTTTATTGCTTCGGGATCTGCAGCTGCTGCATTAAAAGTGAAAAGTATTGAGAGTGGGGCTGGACGTTTTTCCGACTTCATGCTCCCGCCACTCACGTTCGAGGAGTACATTCATCTTCTTAGATATGATAACTTAATCCGTCCAAAAACAATTACTTGGAAAGGACGGGAACAGTCAGTATTCGATTGCATTGACATAGATGTTCTTAATCAGCATTTTATTGATTATATAAACTATGGAGGCTATCCAGAGATTACATTATCGCAAGCCATGAGAAAAAACCCAGGACAGTTTATTCGTAGTGATATTGTTGATAAGGTTTTGTTACGGGATTTACCAAGTTTGTATGGCATCCAAGATATTCAGGAGTTGAATCGTTTGTTTGTTCATATCGCATATCGATCAGGATCACAATTTTCTTATGAGTCACTGTCAAAAGAATCGAATATTAAAAAGGAGACTCTAAGGAAGTATTTAACGTATCTGGAATCAGCATTTCTAATTAAGATCGTCCATAAGATTGATGTATGCGCTAAAAAAATGCAGCGGGTAAGTGCTTTTAAGATTTACCTGACCAATCCCGCGTTACGTTGCGCTTTGTTTTCACCCTTAAAGGAAGGGGATGAGGCCCTTGGAGGAATGGTGGAAACGGCCATTTTCGCGCAGTGGTTTCAAAGGGAATACGATTTGTTTTATGCAAACTGGAAAGTCGGAAAGAAAGAGGGTGAAGTAGATATTGTGAGGCTTGACGATATTAAGCTCAAACCGCAATGGCTCGTTGAGATCAAATGGAGTGATCGTTATCTCAGCAAACCAGGGGATTTGAATTCTCTTGAAGATTTCATGAGTAAAAATCAATTATCAGAAGCTATAGTAACATCTAAAAGTGTGAGCGGTGCTGTGGAGTATAAAGGAAAAGAATTGTTGTTTATGCCATCAGCTTTATATTGCTATTTAGTAGGACACCGAACAATATCTAAACCTTGAATTGCTTTCACACAGCTTCAAAACTACTCTTCTTTATTCATATTTGAAGACTATGCCTGGCCCCAAAAATGGCATAACTTATTACGCTTTTTGTTATGCTTTAATACGCAAAAATAACACGACAGAACCCTTAAGTTCTGCCGTGATATTCATTTAATTAACTGTATTTCAGTCAGTTAATAGACCTAATATTCTTCCTCGTTAAAGAAAAAGTCCTCCTTGGTGGGGTAATCGGGCCAGATGTCCTCGATGGATTCGTAGATCTCGCCGTCGTCCTCGAGTTCGGTAAGGTTCTCGATGACCTCCTCGGGGGCGCCGGAGCGGTTGGCGTAATCTATAAGTTCTTCTTTTGATGCCGGCCACGGAGCGTCGTCCAGGCTGCTGGCTAGTTCAAGAGTCCAGTACATATCGCAATTCAATTAATTGATAATCAACGTTTTAATACAACAATCCGAAACCAGGTCCGGTATTTGCCGCAAAGATATGCAAAAAAACTAAACTATAATGATTTTTTGCCTAATTTTGCATGACAAGCACTTATCAACAACTATACCATAAATGGCTTTCGAGAAGATAGAGAAATACGACGAGAAGACCACCTCAGAGATAGCCCTCAGAGTCAAGGAGATACTGGCGCTTCTGGGCGAGGATCCGGAGCGGGAGGGGCTGTTGAAAACTCCGGAGCGGGTCGCGAAGTCGCTTCAGTTCCTGACTCAGGGATATTCCCAAAACGGCACCCGTATCATCCAGTCCGCCATATTCGACGAGAAATACCAGCAGATGGTCCTTGTCAAGGACATAGAGTTATATTCCATGTGCGAGCACCACATGCTCCCCTTCATCGGGAAGTGCCATGTCGCCTATATTCCCAACGGTAAAATTACCGGGCTCAGCAAGATCGCCAGGGTGGTGGAGACTTACGCCCGCCGGCTTCAGGTGCAGGAGAGGCTGACCGTGCAGATCAGGGATTGCATCATGGACGCTTTGAAGCCTTTGGGGGTAGCTGTGGTGATAGAGGCCATGCACACTTGCATGTCCCTCAGAGGGGTGCAGAAGTCCAACGCCATCACCACCACCTCCGCGTTCTCCGGAATATTCCTCAGTTCCCTCAGGACAAGGAACGAGTTCCTCAATTTGATAAAATAAATTTGAATAACAATATGCCAGGAAGAATAATCCTCACGGGCGACCGCCCCACAGGCCGTCTGCACATAGGACACTATGTCGGGTCTCTGAAGAACAGGGTCGCCATCCAGAACGCCGGAGGCTACGACAAGATGTTCGTGTTCATCGCGGACGCCCAGGCGCTCACCGACAACTTCGACAATCCCGAGAAAGTACGCCAGAACATCATAGAGGTGGCCTTGGACTATCTGTCCGTAGGTCTTGACCCTAGCAAGGTGAACTTATTCATCCAGAGCCAGATACCGCAGCTCACAGAGCTGACGTTCTACTACATGAATCTCGTCACGGTCGCGAGGCTCCAAAGGAACCCCACCGTCAAGACCGAGATCGCCATGCGCGGATTCAGCGCCGACGGGGAGGAGCAGGCTTTCGGAAGCGGGCTTCCTGTCGGGTTCTTCTGCTACCCTATCTCACAGGCGGCCGACATCACTGCTTTCAAGGCCACGGACGTCCCGGTCGGAGAGGACCAGAAACCGATGATCGAGCAGACAGTGGAGATTGTCCGTACTTTCAACAGGATCTACGGTGAGACTCTTGTCGAGCCGAAAGCGGTGCTCCCCGCGAACGAGGCGTGCCACAGGCTCCCCGGGATAGACGGCAAAGCGAAGATGAGCAAGTCCCTCGGCAATTGTATTTACCTATCCGAGTCAGCCGACGAGATGAGGAAAAAAGTCATGTCGATGTACACCGATCCTCTCCACATCAACGTGAGTGACCCGGGCCATATCGAGGGCAACACCGTTTTCACCTATCTCGACGCGTTCTGCCGCGACGAGCATTTCGGACTGTACTGGCCCGAGTACGCCAACCTCGACGAGCTGAAAGCCCACTATCAGAAGGGCGGTCTCGGCGACGTCAAGTGCAAGAGGTTCCTCGAGAAGATCCTCAACGAGGAGCTCGAGCCGATCAGGGCGAGAAGGAAGGAATACGAGAAAGACATCCCCGGAGTCTATGACATCCTGAAGAAGGGCAGCGAGGCCGCGGAGGCTGCCGCGCAAGCCACTCTCGACGACGTGAAGAAAGCGATGCGCATCGACTACTTCAACGACAAGGCCCTTATTGAGGAGCAGGCCAGGCGTTTCACTCTTTAAGAAAATGACAATGAGGAAAATCGCTCTCTGCGTCTTGCTGACGGTTCTCGGCGCCTCAAGCGCCCTGGGCCAGCTTTATGTCGTTGAGGACATGCAGTTCAAGGCGCCCCCCGTGCCGCGATTTGTGGTTTTCGCGGGGGATACTGTACGCTTCAACCGAAGCGACCTTTACGAGAGGATGGACAGGGAGCTGATCGCTTTCACATATTCCCACATCAATTCCCTCCTGATGCTCAAACGGTCAGAGAGGTATTTCCGGCAGGTCGAGCCAATCCTTAAGCTTTACGATGTCCCGGACGACCTCAAATACCTGATGGCGATCGAGAGCAACCTGAGTCCCAAAGCCCTGTCAACCGCCGGCGCGGCCGGTCTGTGGCAGTTCACCAAGGTCACCGGAAGGGAATACGGCCTGGTGATCGACAACGAGGTGGACGAGCGCTACAACATCGAGAAAGAGACGATCGCCGCCTGCCAGTTCCTGAAGAAAGCCTACGCCAGATACGGTGACTGGATGACGGTCGCGGCCAGCTACAACGCCGGCCAGGGCGGGATATCCAAAAGGCTAACCGACCAGAGACAGAAGTCGGCCCTGGACCTCCTGCTGGTCGAGGAGACCTCCAGGTACATGTTCAGGGTGCTGGTGGCCAAACTATTCTTCGAGAAACCGGAGTCATTCGGCTTCAAGGTCGGGCAATACGACAAGTACCCGTATTACCCTCCCAAGAACACCGTGACCGTGAGCGGGCCGATCGAGAGCCTCGTGGATTTCGCCGAGAAGAACGGATGCAGCTACTTCCAGCTCAAGGAGGCCAACCTGTGGCTGAGGGACAACAAGCTCGTCAACAAGGCGGGGCATACTTTCACGATCATCATTCCAAGCGACAAATAACAGCACGAACCATGAGAAAAGCGATAATCATCATCCTCGCCGCCGCCGCGCTCGCGCTCTGCGGTTGCGCCGCGATGCGAGTGACCCCGGAGGAGCGGGCCGCGATGGAGGCCAAGATCCAAGAGAACCTCGACAACAGGACATTCTACATCGATGTTGACCAGATGAATCCCCGCCGCGGGATATCCAGACACGTTTCCAACTATTCCCTGGAGGTTGACGGGGACAATCTGATCTCGAGCCTGCCCTACGTGGGCCAGGCTTGGAACCTTCCCTATGGAGGCGGCAAGGGCATGAATTTCGAGTCAAAGATCAGCGAATACATCGAGTCCTATCCCAAAGCGGACAGAAGGCAGATCACCCTCGCCACAAACAATGGCGAAGATTCTTTCGTGTTCATAATCACGGTATTCACAAGCGGGAAAGCCGACATAGAGGTGAGGTCCCGCAACAGGGAGTCAATCAGTTATTACGGTGAGGTAGATCCCGACCGTAAGCCTCAATCGGAGAGATAGTTCAACAGAAGATTCCGCACGCGGTCGGAGATCTTCTTGTGGGCGTCGGTGGTGTTCTCCAGCATCTCCGCCAGATTCTTGTATTTAATCAACTCCCTGACGTCCTTGACGTTCTGGAATATGAAGCCTATGTACTCCTCATAGGCCTCGTCCGCGGTGTGCTCCAGTTCTGTAACCCGATCGCAGCATAGGGATATCTCGGAGACATTACCCTTTATGTCTGACAGCAAAGGGATCATGTCCTGAACGGCCTTTGACTGGGCGCTCGCGATCATGGACAGCTCCTCGAGCTGGCTGTCTATCCGCTCCGGCTGATAGATCAGGACCGCCTTGGCCGTGTCCTTTATCACATCTATGCAATCATCCATGGCCATCGAGACTGACTGAAGGTCGAGCTTGTTGACCTTCATCATCAAGCCGCCGGAGAGCATCTCGTGAAACTCGCTGAGAAGCGCGTCGCCCCTGACCTCGCAAACCTTAATCTCCTTCTCGCTGGCGACCCACAAGTCGTTGTCATGAGACGCGAACATCGACGCGAGCAAACCGGACGCCTTCGAGATGAAACCGGTCTGTTGGATAAGGATCGGGACATATTCGTGTCTCCGGCTCCTGAACGCGGCTTTAATATTTTTGTAGAGTCCCATAAAAAAGGCCATTATTCTGTTTCTTTACTCGATTTAGCCGTCTAATTTACGACCTATTCTGATATTTCGTCACACTTCCGAAAAAAACTTTAACATTTTTAAAAGGTTTTTTATGGTAACGAGGCATCCGGCGGGAGCGGCGGTATATTCGCGAATGTCATTCCCGCCCCGGATTCTATCACCTTTGGGCGGCGTTCTGCCGCCAACGCTTTTATTCTTGCTTCAGCCCTTCTCTTTATGAACACCCCATCCCGGGCGGGATTGATCTTATACCCTCTCGAAGCGGGAAGCCTCTGGGAAACGTCTTTCTAAAGCGGTCAGCACCGCTTCCCTGTAACGGGTAAAATCCTCATCCGACATATTCACATCATTGACGCAAATAATCTTTCTCGAAGGTTTCTCGATATAGGAGGCGATCGTCCCGGGGCTGTGAACCGCCGGGGTGAGATGCTTGTTCGAGATCTTCTTGTTCACGATCTTGCCTTGGTAATACAAGTAGTCGAGATAAAGATACTGGTTAAAACTCTCAGTCGTGCGCAACCTTGAGACAACTTTGAAGATCGCCTCCCGGCATGACTCGTAAATCGCCTCGCTCTCGCTTCGGAGCATCGGGGAGCATGTGTGCTGGGGGCGGACGAAAAACAGCCCCGGACGCTTCCCGAGCGCTATCCTGGCCTGACGGTCGGAATTCCGGACCCTTTTCTTGTACTTGCCGCCGGCGATCAGGTGGCGGGTGAAACCGATCACAGCCTTGCCGTCCCGGAAGAAGTCCTCCGGGGCGCAATCCATGACCGGGAACATATCGTCGTTGAAATAGAGGAACTCTTCCGACAGGTCAGGGATCCTGTGCATGAACATCTCGATGGAGGGGCTGTTGAACGTGGGAAGGAAGCGCCCGGGGATTATTTCCCTGTGCGTCACGACCTTCACCGCCGAGCGGTCAACCCACTCCGGAACCTGACTCTCGCCGGAGACCAGAAGGTGAACGTTCTCCACAAAAGGCATGAGCCTGTCAATGCCTCTCAAGAGATATCTCAAAGTCCCCCAGTCCCTGAAACGCTTCTGGAGGACCTGTCCACCCACAACAGAGGCATATTCCTCGAGCCAAACCGGGTCCAACCCGTTCACATATGTTATAACAGCGTCCATCTCTCTGAATATCAACTATTTCAAAAAAGCGCCCTCCTTCATGGATTCCTCTCTCCACTTCCTTAATGAGGGATATTCCTTGACAAGCCCGGGAATATTCCTTACAGGAAGGAGCGAGAGCCAACGGAGCGACATCAGGCACTGACGCAGGGGCTGCAGAACGGCCTGCAGGGCGAAAGAGGAGCAAGGATCGCTTAACTTGACCTTTGAATATTGGAGGTTCTGACGGATCCTGTCTCTTTTATTCACCTTCCTCGCCTGCCGGTCATGGACGGCGACGGCGGAAGGCAGAACCCCCACGCCAAACCCATGATACCTGACCCTGTCGCAGTAATTGTTGTCCTCACCGTAGTGATTGAAGGCCGGCGAGAAAAGCCCTGTCTTCCTTACGCACTCGACCGAGAGCATCCAGTGGGCGGCCATCATGAACCTCACCGGTAACACTTCGCCGGACGGCTCCATCGGACCGTGGTAATGTCTCCTGAACCTTTTGTCCGGATTTGTCATGTCCGGTCTCATCTGCATCGGGCTGACTATCCCCCATCGCCCTGTCCCGAAAGCGCCCATCAACCTCTCGAATGTCTCTGGCAGCACCCAGGCGTCCTGGTTCAACAGGTACACAAAGTCATAGCCATGGCTCAAGGCGTATCGCAAGCCTATATCATTCGCCCTGGCGAAACCCAGGTTCTCACTAGAGCGTTTGAGGCAGGCGAGCGGATATCGGCCGGACACAAAATCGGCGGACCCGTCGGAGGAGCCGTTGTCGAAGACAAAAAGATCGGCCTTGACCGAGCTTGACTCGACCGAGTCGAGACACCTCTCGAGCCATCTCATCCCGTTATAAGACACCACCACGACAAGCAACCGTCTCATATTCCGGAACTTCTAAGGTAGTTGGCCGTAAACGAGGACGAGGACTCGACCATCGCCTCAGGTGTGCCGGCGAAGACCACCTCGCCGCCACGGTCACCGGCGTCCGGGCCAAGGTCTATGACCCAGTCGGCGGCCCTGATCACATCAAGGTTATGCTCCACGACAATCACTGTGTGACCCTTGTCCAACAGGGCGTCGAAAGCCTTCAGCAACTTCTCCACATCGTAGAAATGAAGCCCGGTGGTTGGCTCGTCGAACAGGAAAAGGATCCTCTCCCCGCGGACAGAGGACGAGTCCTCGCTCAATGACAGGAAATACGCCAGTTTGATCCTCTGGCTCTCTCCCCCGGAAAGGGTGGAGGAACTCTGCCCGAGCTTGATGTATGAGAGGCCGACGTCCACAAGCGGGCCGAGCCTGCGAGCTATCTGCCTGGCGAGATCCTCTGTCTGTGAGCCGAAGAAGGCGATCGCCTCCCCGACGCTCATATTGAGGATGTCATCGATATTCTTCCCTTTATAGCGGACCTCAAGGATATCCGGCTTGAACCGCTTCCCGCCGCATGACTCGCATACCATGGTGACATCGGCCATGAACTGCATCGGGATCCTCACAAAACCGTCTCCCTGGCACTCCGGGCATCTTCCTCCCTCTTGGTTGAATGAGAAGAAAGAAGGGGTGTAACCATTGATTTTCGCGTACTGCTGCTCGGAGAAAAGCCTGCGGATGTCGTCATAGATCTTGAGATATGTCACGGCGTTCGACCTGGAGCTCTTACCTATCGGGTTCTGGTCCACATGCTCGACCCTTGTGACACGGTCAAGGTTGCCCGAAAGCTTCCTGAAAACACCCGGAAGATCACCTGTCTGGTTGATCCGGCGGTAAAGGGCCGGATAAAGGATATCCCCGACGAGAGACGACTTGCCGGAGCCGCTGACTCCGGACACCACGGTCAATACCCCCAGAGGGAACTTCACATCTATATCCTTGAGATTATGCTCCATGGCGCCCTCCACACTGATGGAGTATGTCCACGAGCGTTTAGAGCGGGAATAGCTCCTCCTGCCCCCGGCGAGGTACTGGAGTGTCAAAGACCTCTCCATGACGGCCTCCGGAACCTTTTCAGGGATCTTTCCCTGGAAGACGACCTCTCCGCCGTCCACACCGGCCTTGGGACCCATGTCCACCAGAATATCGGCCGCCCTTATGATCTCCTCGTCATGCTCGACTACCACGACCGTGTTGCCAATATCCCTCAACTTCCTCAAAACGGAGATAAGCCTGTCGGTGTCGCGGGGATGGAGTCCTATGCTGGGCTCGTCGAGAATATACATCGACCCGACCAGCGAGCTACCCAGGGCGGTGACGAGATTGATTCTCTGGCTCTCCCCTCCCGAAAGGGTGTTGCAGGCCCTGCTCATGGTAAGATAAGAAAGGCCGACATCGCTGATACACTTAAGGCGCGAGACAATCTCCTCGACCGCTTTGTGAACGATACCGTTCTCATATTCAGTAAGTTCCAAAGTCTGGAAGAACTCAAGCAGCTCCTCCACATTCATATCCAGAAGCTCGGCGATCGTTTTGCCGCCAACCTTGACGTACAACGCCTCCGGACGGAGCCTGGAGCCTTTGCAGGCATGGCAGGTGGTACGTCCCGAGAACCGGCTGAGCATGTATTTGTACTGAACCTTGTAGCGGTTGGACTCGACCCACTCGAAGAACTCGTTGATCCCAATGATGGACCCTTCGTCTCCCTCGACACTGTGGCCGTTCCAGATGATGTCCTTGACCTCCGGCGAGAGTAAGCTATACGGCTCGAAAATGGGGATGCCGTAACGCTCCGCCACCTGGACCATATGATCCTTGAACCAGCCCATTTTGTCCCCCCTCCAGCAGGCTATGGCCCCGTCGTAAATACTCTTGGACTTGTCCGGCACGACCAGATCCTCGCTTACCCCGATGATCTTGCCAAGCCCTCCGCACACCGGACAGGCGCCCAAAGGGCTGTTGAACGAGAACAGATACTCGTCCGGCTGGCGGAAAGTCATCCCGTCCATCTCGAACTTGTTGGAGAAACTCTCCCTCCCGCCGTCCTTTACCAGGACAAGGTCCCCGTCCCCCTCGCGGAAAGCGTTGTCGATCGAGGAGCGCAGCCTGGTCTGCAGGTCTGCCCAATCATTTCCGGACCATGGCGAGCCGTCATCGTTGAAAGGGAGGCATGATTTGAAAACCGGGAGTCTCAGACGGTCCACGAGGAGATAGAGTTCCTTCGGATACTCCCCCTTGCCGGCCATCCTCATCACATCCTCTATGCGGATCACACCGTCCTCACCATAGAATCTTGAATATCCCTGCTCTTTGAGGCGCAGCATCAGCTCCACTTTGTCCTCCCTGTCCCCCCATCCGAGGTCGGCGAGGATATAGACGGTCCTGGAATCTCCCGAAAGGATGCTGGCCATCACGTCCGCCTGTCCGTGGCACTTGACCTCCCTGCCGCTGACAGGAGAGTATGTGCGCCCTATCCGGGAGAATATGATTCTCAGATAGTCATATATCTCCGTCGTCGTGGCGACAGTGGAGCGAGGGTTGCGGATATTGACTTTCTGCTCGATAGCGATCGCTGGCGGGACTCCCTCGATGGACTCCACGTCCGGCTTGCTCATACGGCCGAGGAACTGCCTCGCGTAGGAGCTCAGGCTCTCGGCGAATCGTCTCTGGCCCTCGGCGAAAAGCGTGTCGAAAGCGAGGGACGACTTTCCTGAGCCCGAGATACCGGTGACAACAACGAATTTGTTCCGAGGGATCTCAACCGTGACATCCTTCAGGTTGTTGACCTTGGCGCCCTTGATCACGATATCGCTACCCGAGAACATTCCTAGATTCTTTCTATAAGCGTCTTGAAAAGCGCGGTCATCCTGACGGCGGCCGCGGCGGCCTGACGGATAATCTCCTCGCCGTCCGTCACATAGTCCTGATCCTCGGCCTCATGGGCGACATCCGTGATGACAGAGACGCCGAAGACCGGAATATCCGAATGCCTCGCCACTATCACCTCCGGCGTCGTGGACATCCCGACGGCGTCGGCTCCGATGATTCTCATATACTTGTACTCATGTGGGGTCTCGTAAGTGGGACCGGTGCAGGCCAGATAGACTCCCTTCCTGATCCCGAGTCCCATCCCGGCGGCTATCTCCTCCGCCAACGCTATCAGGCCGGGGTCATAGGGACGTGTCATGTCCGGGAATCTCGGGCCGAAATCCTCGAGGTTGGGCCCGATCAGGGGATTAGGGATCTGGTTGATGTGGTCTTTGATGATCATCAGGTCGCCGACATTAAAGACAGGATTCACTCCTCCGGCGGCATTCGAGACGAACAAATAATTGATACCCAGCACCTTCATCACACGGATAGGGAGAGTCACGGTGTCCGGGTCGTAGCCCTCGTAATAGTGGAAGCGCCCCCGCATGGCGATCACGGGTTTGCCTCCGAGACGCCCTGCCATGAAATCGCCTTTATGGCCTATGGCGGTGGACACCGGAAACCCTGGGATGGTCTTGTACGGGATTGTGACAGGATCAGAGATCTCGTCTGCGAGACCACCCAGACCGCTGCCCAGCACTATCCCCACCTCCGGGGCGAGGCCTACGGTATCGAGAATCCCCTTAATGAAGGAGGCGGCCACGTGTATTCTCTCGGCTCTCAGATCCATGGACGGGAAGCTATTTGAAAGACTTGACAGCCTCAATGGCGATCTTCTGGCAGAGCCTGGCGTCCTTCTTGTCGATCGAGAACTCGGTGTCCTCAATCAGATAGGAGTTGCCCTTGACGGATTTGCCTAGAGTGGGCTTGATGAGACTCTCGAACCAGACGCAGGCGGCGATGTAACGGCCATGCTGACGGCTGAGATGGAAACCATCCCTGGTCAACTGATAGACCTTGTTGTCAGGCCGGACCTTGTCCTGATTGTTGAGCCTCGTCCCACGGGCTATCTGCACAGCGTAACCGGAAGGGATAACGACAGGCACATTGAAGTCCACACGGGCCCTCCTGACACAGTCAAGGATAGACTCGTACATGACATTCTGGTCATTGTTGTAGTACTTGAAGGCCACATGGTCGGAATTGGAGGCATAGGCCCATGTCATGTGCCAGACGATGGCCGCCTCGGGATTGGTGACCTCCTTCCTGAGGATGGACAGAAGTTTGGGAGCCCAGAGCTGATACGTGTCGTAAGTGCCTGAGTTATTCGACACTTCCTGTACTGTGACGATGTCCCAGGGCTCATCCTTGAGGCCATCCATGATGGTGGCGTTCTTGCTCACTGTCTCCCACCTGTTGTCAGTGGACTTGTAATAGACATAGTCCTTCGTACCTTCCTCGTACTCCCTGCAATGCCTCTCGAGGGAACATCCGCCGATGTACAGGCGGGCGATGATCACATTGTGGATCCCGGCGGCGGCCAGAAGACCCGGGATGTACTCGGTGCCGTCATCGGAGAAACTATTGCCCACGGCGAGAATCCTCAGGGTGTCGGGATTCTGGGGAAGAGGGTAATTCTTTAAAGGCGCTTGGGCCGACATCACCGCGGCCATCATGATGGCCGCGGCTATGGTAAATAATCTTCTCATCTGTAATAAGCGAACATTTACGCGAAGATACGAAAAAGTTCACTACTTAGCACCTTACAAAGCGCCTTGCCCGACCCCTCCTGATTGGGTCCCGATCGCCGCCGCCCCAGCGGGTCCCTGGCCGTTGGAGTTGTTGATCACATCGTCGTTGGTAATGGATTTACGTGTCTTCTTGACCTGGAATCCCTGTTTCCCGAAAGTCCATGTCAGACCGACGCCGACTTGCCTGATCGGGACCTCGACAACCGAGGTGGTCAGGTAATCGCTCCCCTTGGCGAAAGACTCCATACTCAGGTTACCTCTCCCGATGTTCGTGACCGCCTGGATATTGACTTTGAGCTTGTCATCCATGAACCCTTTGGAGACGCCGAGGACGGCCAGGTTCATTCCTCCGCTCCAACCTTGGAGATTCCATGTCCTTCCATTCGCTATTATATTGGCGCTCAGGAGTATATCCGCCGGGAGCGTCTGCTGGACACCGACCAGGGCGTTCCAGTTACAGCCGTGGTTGTCCTGCCCCAGCTCCTCGCTGGAGAACATCCCGTAACCGGCCGTGCCGCTCGTGTAGATCCTTGTCTTAGAGCTGGCGGTCCAGTTGATGAACGCGGTCAGTCCGATGTTGTCCTCCCTGACTATATTGCCGTAGGTGGTGTTCAGCGTCCCGGTCTCGTCATAGAAGCTGTAACTCGAGATCCCGCTCCCCGTGTGGTTGTAGCGGCCGGTCAGGCTGACAATCCACTTGGGGCTGTACATGTTGTAAACAAGGCTCAGGATGTCCGACCGGGCGCTCGTCAGATCACTGTTACCATAAGTAATGTACATCGGCATGGATCTGTCCACGTAGGGGTTGAGATAGGTGATGCCCGGCCTCTGGATACGACGGTTGTAAGTGAAGCCCACATTCCGGGTAGCGGAGAGGTTCATCTGGAGGGTCAGGTTCGGGACGAGATCACCGAAACCGGTCTTGAAGTCATGGCCATAACCCTCGCCGTACTCGACTCTCTGCCAGGTGTATTCATACCTCACTCCGGCCACGACCGAGAACTTGCCGAACATCCCGGTATACTCTGAATACACGGCGCCGATCTCGTTGAAATGGTCATACAACATGCTTCCCTCCTTGTTATACGCCCATGAGCCATTGTCGGAAAGGTACAGCTTGTCGTCCGCCGAGTTATGACGGTCGATGAATTTCAGGCCGGAGCTGAGGGAATGGGCCGTCCCGATCGGGGTCGTGAAATCCAGCTGCAGGGTGTTCTCCACCGAGTTGTCATCACCGACACTCTTCCTGTCGGTCATCGGCAGCTTCCCGGAAGAGAAGCGGTTGATCACATCTGTGTTCAAGGGTGTCCCCGAATACCGGTACGAAAGCGTCAGCGTCCTTCCGGCGACCTCGGCGAAGCTATGCTGGTAGTCAAGGCTCCCGTTGACGCTGGATGTCTTGTAATTGACACTCTGGTCGTAACTGTAGGAATACTCGGATAGCCCTGTCATCGAGACCACAGCCGAGCTCCCGGCCCGTGAGCCCATTCCGGTCATGCCGAAAGTACCGGAGATCAAGTCTCTTGGGGACATCTCGTAACTGGCGTTCAGATCGGCGTAGACAAAGGGAGTCCTCTGCTTTTGCACCAGATCCGTGGACAGGGCGGAGCCGTCATTGAGATTGTTCTGGACAGAGTTGAAGGTGATCCCGTTGAGCTTCTGCTCACCCACCGAGGCGTTTACCCCGACCGTGAGCTTGTTCTTCTTCGCGCTCAGGAAAAGGCTGGCGTTCTCACCTTTTGACGTGTAACCGAGATTCACCGAGCCATAAAGCCCGTCCGAGACGGCGGACGACGCCCCCGCGGCGGCGCCGGTGATCAGATTCAGGACTCCTCCGGCCCCCTCGGCGTCATACTTCGCCCCGGGGTTGGTTATCACCTCGATGTCCTTTATCGCGCCCGCGGGCATCACTTTAAGGATCTGGGACGGATTGGCGCTGATCATCTGGTTCGGTTTGCCGTCCACATATACCTTGAAACTGGAGCTTCCGTTTACGGTGATATTGTCCTGTCCGTCCACTGTCACCATCGGGACTTTGCGGAGCATGTCGAGGACTGTCCCAGTCTTTGAGTCGGGGTCCTCCTCAACCTTGTAGGTGAGTTTGCCGACGTCGAGTTTGACGAGAGTTCTCATGGCCTGTACCGAGGCGCCCTCGATGGCCTGGGCGTCATCCTGGACGAGAATCTCCCCGAGGTCAAGAATCTCCTCACCAGCTATCGTGAACTCTCTGGCGACCGGTTTCCTGCCAAGGTTTTGGAGTGTCAATGAATATCTCCCCTCATCGGTGAAGGTCCTCTGGAACCGCCCGAGCGAGTCTGAGACCGAATACGCCACCGGGCTTCCCGAGCCCACCTTGTAAAACTGGATCACGGCCCCGGTCTCCGGCTCCCTTGAAAGAGAGTCAAGCACTGTCCCGCTCACCTTCGTCTGGGCCGTCGCTACAGCGGCGGAGAAGAGGGTGACTATACTCACAATAAATCCGAAACGTCTCATATATTAATAGATTAAGTATCACATTAACCTTTATTTAATGCAAATATAAGATAATTATTTCATAATTACCAAATATTATTTAATGTTTTACATAAATTTCTTCATATATCATTCGAATTTACACCCAAGATGGACATTTTGTCAGCCGTAAGTGCCAAATAGTCAGCGACTTATGACAAAATGTCCACTATTTTCGGACTATTTGGCACTGGTACAGGGATTGATTATCTTTTAAGCGTCCGCCCGAATGGACGGGGTTTAGAGATAAAACAACGACTTAAATTTTATAGGAGGTTTTAATCATGTTACCTGTTTCAAAGAGATACAACCAGAATTGGCTGCCCGGCATTTTCAATGATTTCTTCGACAACAACTGGATAGAGAGGACAAGCGCCTCTGTCCCGGCCATCAACGTCTTGGAGAACGAGCGTGGGTACGAGCTCGAGCTCGCCGCCCCAGGGATGACGAAGAACGACTTCAAGGTCAGCCTCGACGACGAGGGGGATCTTGTGATCAACATGGAGAGGAAAGAGGAGAGCAAGGACGAGAAGAAGCGCGGCCGCTACCTCAGGCGCGAGTTCTCCTACGCAAAGTTCCAGCAGACCATGCTCCTTCCTGACGACGCCGACAAGGAGAAGATCAGCGCCACTGTCGAGAACGGGATCCTGCTTGTCACGATCCCCAAGGTTGAGCCCAAGGTCGTGCCTCAGGCCAACAAAATCATCGAAATCAAATAAAAAAATTTGCACACCCGACAAATTTGACTATCTTTGCATCCGCGTTCATGACGAGCGCGGATTTTTTCAAGTCTGGTGCGGTAGTTCAGCTTGGTTAGAATGCCGGCCTGTCACGCCGGAGGTCGAGGGTTCGAGCCCCTTCCGCACCG
>CADBRH010000022.1 GCA_902797035.1 uncultured Bacteroidia bacterium
CAAGTGCCTGCTCGCCGTTGTCTGGCTGGGAGATCAGGAGAGTCTCCAGATTAACTCCCAGGGCCTTAGCGTAAGTCCTGTCAAACGCGTGCTCGGCGTCGATCATCGCGGCGATGCCCCCGGTCTTCTGGGCCTGGGCGATCGCGTGGATCGCGAGCGTTGTCTTTCCGCTGGATTCGGGGCCGTAAATCTCTACGATCCTGCCCCTGGGGTATCCTCCGATCCCGAGAGCGTGGTCAAGCGCTACGGAACCGCTCGGAATAACCTGCACGTCCCATTGTGGCTGCTCTCCCAACTTCATGATCGTCCCTTTCCCGAAATCCTTCTCAATCTTGTCGATCGTGGCCTGCAGCGCCTTCAATTTGGAGGCGTTGATGTCCGCGGCCTGTGCTGCTACCTCTTTTGCCATAATGAAATGATGTTATTTGAATGATTTGGAGAGGGGAGCGGGAACCCGGCTCCCCCTCTTTGACAAAGATATTAAATATAACCTGAAAACTGACATTATTTTTCATTAAATTTGTGCTTGGTTTCAATTATCCGCCACATGCGAGAGACTCTGCTCGGAAAGACACCTGTAGAACTAAGGGAAGCCGCTCTGAAGGCCGGCCTTCCCGCTTATGCTGGAAAGCAGCTCGCGGAGTGGATGTACGGGCGCCGGGCCCGTGCTTTCGGGGAGATGACCAACATCTCCAAGGCGGGCAGGGAGACTCTGGCCGGGATGTTTGATCTCGGAGTGGTCTCGCCGTCGGCCTGCCAGGAGTCGGTTGACGGCACGAGGAAATACCTCTTCCCTGTCTTTGAGGGGGAGGCCGTCGAGGCTGTCATGATTCCGGAGGACGACAGGAAGACCATTTGTGTCTCATCGCAGGCCGGGTGCAGGATGGGCTGCAAGTTCTGCATGACGGGACGACAGGGCTTCCACGGCAACCTTTCGGCGGCCATGATCCTCTCGCAACTAATCTCGATCGATGAGTCCGGGGATTTGACCAACGCCGTGTTCATGGGGATGGGGGAACCGCTTGACAACTTTGACAATGTGACCCGAGCGATTGAGGTCCTTACCGCCGACTGGGGGTTCGGTTGGAGTCCTAAGAGGATAACCTTGTCCACGATAGGGGTGTTGCCGAACCTGAGAAAATACCTTGACTCGACGAGATGCCATGTGGCCGTCAGCCTACACAACCCGTTTCCCGAGGAGAGGGCCCAGCTTATGCCAGTCCAGAAAGCGTGGGCGTTGGAAGATGTTATCAGTCTTCTCCGGGAATATGATTTCACCGGCCAAAGGAGGGTGAGTTTCGAGTACATCATGTTCTCGGGGCTTAATGACACGAAAAGGCACGCCGACGCGCTCATCAGGTTACTCAAGGGATTGGAGTGCAGGGTGAACCTCATACGATTCCACAAGATCCCCGACGCTCCGTACGAGACATCGCCTCGCCTGGTGATGGAGAGCTTCCGTGACCGCCTGTCCGACCACGGTGTCACCTGTACTATCAGGGCGTCCAGGGGGGAGGACATCATGGCGGCCTGCGGCATGCTGGCGGGAGAGAGAAAGAAAAGAGATAAATGACCTGAAGGATGATGAGAAAAAAGAATTTGGCGGCTCTGGCGGCGCTCGCCACCCTTCTAGCTTCCTCGTCCGTGGCGTGGGGCCAGACCAGCCACGCCGTGATTGACGCCGCGGAGGAGGCCCGTGACTTGAGAGTGGACGTGATACGTCACATGATGGATTCCATCAGGGTCGTCAAGCACCGTCCCACTGTGGCCTTAGTCCTTTCCGGAGGAGGTGCTAAAGGAGCCGCCCATGTGGGTGTGATCCGGTATCTGGAGTCCATCGGGATGCCGGTGGACATGGTGATGGGAACCAGTATGGGAGGCCTTGTGGGAGGTTTTTACTCTCTCGGCTACGACGCCGCCCACCTCGACTCGTTGATCAGGGGTGTTGACTGGGACATGATCCTGTCGGATAAGGTGCCGAGGGACTATCTGTCATATTCCACGATCAAATACAAGGAGAAATTTGTCCTCTCATTCCCTTTCTATTATGACCGCGACGAGTTCATCAAGCAGAGAGAGGATGAGCTCCAGTACCCTCACAAGAGTGATGACCTCCATCTCGGCGCCGACGAGAGAGACGCCTCCAGCCTTGTCAGGGACAATCTGATGGGCAGCCTGCCCTCCGGAATGGTCTTCGGGCAGAATGTCAACAACCTTATGAGCTCGATGTCGGTAGGCTATCAGGGCGATATAGATTTCTACAAGGATCTCCCCATCCCTTTCCTCTGCGTCGCGACGGACCTCGTCAAGGGTACCGCCAAAATTTGGTCAAAGGGGAAACTGACGACAGCCATGCGTTCCACAATGTCGATCCCGGGACTCTTCACCCCCGTGAAGGTGGACGGGATGGTGCTTGTGGACGGCGGTATGCGCAACAATTACCCGACAGACCTCGCCAAGAAGTGCGGGGCCGATATCGTGATCGGTGTCAACCTCTCCAGCGGCTATAAATCATATTCGGAGATCAACAATCTCGGGGATATCCTCGACACGGGGATAGACATGATGGGTCGCTCCTCGTTCGAGAACAACATAGACATCGCCGATGTCACGATCAAGCCTGACCTGCACGAGTACGGCATGCTCAGTTTCGACACCAAGAGCATCGACGTGATCATCGGGCGCGGTTATGAGGCGGCGGTGGCCCTGGCTGGCCCGTTGGATTCGCTGAAGCGCGTCCTCGGGCCCGGAGGGAAGACTCTCAACAACGAGGTGGCCGATGACATAAGGCTCGGCAAGGTGATGATCTCGGGGGTGGAGATAACCGGGGTGAGCGATAAGGAGAGCGCTTACCTGCAGAACAAGATCAAGATGCGGGCCGGGACGATGGTCGGGAGCGAGGAGATAGAGTCCGCGGTGGCCACCATCTACGCCACCAACTCTTTCGATTATGTCAATTACGAGTTGATCGGGGACGACCAGCCATACGGTCTCAAGTTCAATTGCAAGAAGGGCCCTATCAATAAATTGGGCATAGGCGGAAGATTCGACACGGAGGAAGTTGTATCATTGGTGGTGAATGTCGGTGTTGGTGTGCAGAAACTCCAGGGGGCCTCATGGGACTTTACCGGGAAGGTTGGCACTAACCCTTCCGCGTCTCTGGTGTACTCATATGTGGCCAGAAGGGGGATGACTGTCAACGCGGCCGCCAGCCTGCGCTACACCGACAGGAACACTTTCAGCATAGGAGATAACAATTTCAGGATTAATTTCACCGACATCCGCGAGGAGGTTTATGTCTCTAACATCAAGTGGTCCAAGTTCTTCCTGAAGGCGGGGTTCCGCAACGATTTCTTCAACATCAGCTCCGTCATGGCGGAGCAGGCTATAGGCGACTATGACATCAGCCAGCTGAAGAACAATTACCTGACCTTCTTCGTCAACGGAAGGAACGATTCCCTCAACGACGGGTATATCCCGACCAAGGGACACTCCATCGGTTTGTCATACGGGTGGGTATTCGGCGGTTTCCCCAACAGGTTCAATAATTTCCACTCCATCCAGTTCGATATGAAGAAGGTTTACGGGGGAGACTCGTTCGCCTTCATCCCGTCGCTTAATCTCCGGGTACTTTTCGGCGACGATGTGCCTGTCCCGTTCACCAACACCATGGGCGGAAGCTTGGCCGGGAGATATATGGAGCAGCAGATGCCTTTTATCGGCATAACGAACGCCGCGGCCATGTCCAAGTCGCTGGGAATAGCGAGGGCTGATTTCAGGATCAAACTCGCCAGGAACAACTATCTCACCGGCATCTACAACTACGCCGTCTCGGTCGATGATTATGTTGACTTCAAGGATTGGGGCGGGAAGGTCTTCGACTATCATGGGATCGGCTTGCAGTACACCTACAACTCCATCGTGGGCCCTCTGTGCTTCAATGTCCACTGGTCAGATTACACGCGTAAGGCGGGGGCCTACGTGAGCCTCGGTTTCGATTTCTAGCATGGAAGAGTATTCAAAAGTCCTTGACCGCCTGCAGGCTCTTTGCTCCCGAAGAGAGTGTTGCTCTTCCGATGTCTCGCGCAAGGCTCTCGCGGCTTTCGACGGGGACAAGGAACTCGCCGGGAAGCTTCTGGACTCTCTTTTGGAGGACGGCTTCGTGGACGACAGGCGTTACGCGTCCGCTTTCGCCAGGGAGAAGTCCAGGCTGTCGGGTTGGGGACCGGCCAAGATCTCATACACCCTCGCCGGCAAGGGGATCCCGAAGCCTGTGATCCTCGACGCCCTGGGCGATGTCGATCAGGAGGAGGCGGACCGTAAGATGCGGTCGGTGATCGAGGCCAGGAAGGGGACGCTTGAGGGTGATCCCCAGATTAAGTTCAAACTGCTTAGGTTCGCCCTTACGAGGGGATATGAATATGACCGGGTCGCTCCGGTTGTGGATGAGATTCTTAAGAATAGTGATAAAAAACAAGAATAAATGAATGCTATTGTTGAAACCGGGTTCAACCTCCCTGGTCAGGTTGGCAAGTATGTGGGGAAAGTCCGCGATGTCTATGACATAGACGGGAAGTATCTGGCGATGGTCGTCACCGACAGGATATCCGCTTTCGATGTGGTGCTCCCCGAGGGTATCCCTTACAAGGGTCAGGTGCTCAACCGTATCGCCGCGAAGTTCCTCGACGCCACATCAGACATTCTCCCCAACTGGAAGGTGGCGGTTCCTGACCCCGCCATAACAGTGGGTTACAAATGTGAGGCTTTCAAGGTCGAGATGGTCATCAGGGGGTATCTCGCGGGGCACGCCTGGCGGGAGTACAAGACCGGCAAGAGGACTCTGTGCGGGGTTCCGCTGCCTGAGGGCATGGTAGAGAACCAGAAGTTTCCCGAACCGATAATCACTCCGACAACCAAGGCCATCGAGGGGCATGACGAGGACATTTCCAAGGAGGAGATTGTAGCCAGCGGCCTCGTGGGAGCCGAGGATTACGAGAGACTCGAGGAATACACTAGGGCTATCTTCAAGCGCGGGACGGAGATCGCCGCCAGGCAGGGCTTGATCCTGGTTGACACTAAATACGAGTTCGGGAAGAGGAATGGTGAGATATACCTCATGGATGAGGTCCACACACCGGACTCCTCCAGGTATTTCTACGCCGAGGGTTACGAGGAGAGGCTCGCTAAGGGTGAGCGCCAGAGGCAGCTTTCCAAGGAGTTCGTCCGCGAGTGGCTGATGGCCAACGGGTTCCAGGGACAGGACGGCCAGGAAGTCCCTGAAATGACTCCAGAAGTCGTGAACGGGATCACCGACCGTTACATCGAGCTGTACGAGCATATCACAGGGGAGAAGTTCGAGAAGGTAGAGTATTCCGAGGCCTCGATGGAGGCTAATCTCCTCTCCTGGATATCCAACCTCAAGTAGGGTCATATGAAGGTACTTGTGACAGGCGCGGCCGGTTTCATCGGCGCCAGCCTCTTCGCCCGGTTAGCCGACCGGGGGGACGAGGTTGTCGGTCTGGACAACATCAACGACTATTACGATGTCCGTCTCAAGCTCGGCCGTCTGTCGGAGAACGGAATAGAGGGCCCTTTCAGGGAGTGGACCATCGCCTACAGCGCCAGATGGCCTTCCTGTCGTTTCGTTAAAGGGGACATCCGCGACAAGGCCGCTCTTGACGGGTTGTTCGGGTCGGAGGGCTTCGATGTGGTTGTGAACCTCGCCGCGCAGGCGGGAGTGAGATATTCGATTACCAACCCGTACGCTTATCTTCAGAGCAATCTCGAGGGATTCTTGAATATCCTTGAGGCTTGCCGCCGTTATCCGGTGAGGCATCTTGTGTTCGCATCCTCCAGCTCTGTCTATGGCTTGAACGCCAAGGTTCCTTTCAGCGAGGGTGACATGTCCGACTCGCCTGTGAGTCTCTATGGGGCTACCAAGAAGGCTAACGAGCTTATGGCTCACTCCTATTCAAAGCTTTACGGCATTCCCGCCACAGGGTTGCGGTTTTTCACCGTTTACGGTCCTTGGGGAAGGCCTGACATGAGTCCGATGCTCTTCGCCGGCGCCATTTCCAATGGGGAGCCGATCAAGGTGTTCAACGGAGGCGACATGATCCGTGATTTCACCTTTATCGATGACATCGTCGAGGGTACTGTCCGTGTTATCGATAATCCTCCCGTTGATACCCTCGGCGGAAGCCCCGAGGGCTCACGACGCTCCGCGCCCTATCCGGGTAAATGCTCGCCCACGGGGCTTCCGCCTGAGGGTTCTCAAAGCTCCGCGCCCTATCCGGGTAAATGCTCACCCACGGGGCTTCCGGCCGAGGGTTCTCAAAGCTCCGCGCCCTATCCGGGTAAATGCTCGCCCACGGGGCTTCCGGCCGAGGGAGCGAAGAATCATGTTCCGTTCGAGGTGTATAACATAGGGTGCTCAAGGCCGGTGAGGCTTATGGATTTCATCTCGGAGATAGAGAGGGCGCTGGGGATGGAGGCGCGAAAGGAGTTCCTGCCTATGCAGGCGGGGGACGTGTATCAGACTTACGCTGATTGCTCGAAATTGGAGGCCAGGACAGGTTACAGGCCGACGACGCCCCTCCACGAGGGTATCGGTAGATTCATTGAATGGTTCAATTCCGGGAAGAACCCCTGCCGCTGAGGATTATCTCCCTCATTCTTCTGACGAAATTCCTCGTTCCTTGACTGAAGGCCAGGAAAGACGGGATTAGCATCAGAGCGACGAGAACGGTCGTCTCCGCGGCGACTATCGTCCATTTCATAAGTGATCCGGACGCTTCCCCGCTCATCGGGAGATGGGGAAATATCCATCCTGTGACGAGGGCGGCGGCCACGATGACGGCAATCCTTCCGGCCAGTCGGGCGAAATAGGGGAGAGGACTCACTTTGAGCCCCTCCGTGAACAAGAAATAGGGCTTCCAGACGCAGACTATCAGCACGAGGCTAGTGGTGACACCGAGCATTATACCTTCCAGCCCCCAAAGATGACCGAACAGGATTGACAGGCCGATATTGAGGGTGGCTTCCGCGATAGGCGCCCAAATGTCCTGGAATATTCCGTGCGCGTTGATGTAGGAGTCAACGGTCTCCCTTGTCATCAGTATCCCCTGCATGATCAGGTAAATCAGCAGGAATCTGCCTCCGAGGACATAGTCCGGAGAGAGCCAGGCTGAGATGAACGGCTGGATCAGGTAATAAGAGCATACAATGATTATGGAGGCTGTCAGCAGACGTGAGTCGAAAAGTTCCCAGAACACCCTGATCTCGCTCTCCTTGTTCCCTTCCGCCACCAGGTCTCCGACCGCCGCCCCGGTGCTGCTGAAGAGGTTTTTCATCAGCGTGGAGATCTTCCTGAGGATCATCTGGTAGTTGGCGTAGAAAGCCACGGTGGTCAGCGAGGTGAAAGCGTAGAGGATAGGGGCGCTGGAATTGGCCAGCGCCACCCCGGATATCTTGTGGAAGAATATTTTCTTTGTGTTGGCGATGATCTCGGGATTGGCTTTGTTGAGTTTGGCTCCGCTCGCCAGACTGAGTTTAAGCCATGGATATTCCTTCTTGATGACCTTGTCGAGCCAGATCGTGCCGGAGATCCTGGCGGCGAGCTCGAGGCCGATCCACCAGAAGAAAGGGTGGCTGAGACTCGAGATGGTGAATATCTGGGCGATGATCTTCAGGACCTCGACTCCCTGGTTGACCCGAACGATCTTATATTGCTTCTGATCCGTCGAAAGGAGAATTTGACGGTAGTTGAAGAAATAGCTCAGCAGGGAACCGGTAAGAAGTGCCCCGAAAACTATGTAGGCATAACCTAAAGGGAGCTCTGATTTCGCGAAGATTAACGGGAAGAAACACATCAGGACACAGGAGGCCCCGATGATGAAGAAAGCGATCATCCGGTAAAGCCAACCCTGGACAGTGATGATCTCCTTTATTTTCTCTTGGTTCTTCTCGTGGAGAGGCTTATACAGGAGGAAGGCCACGGCCGCTCCGATTCCGAGCTCTGAGACGTTCAGCGCGCCGAGAAGATCACTGGCGGTCGTCCCGAGACCGAGAATCTCGCTTCCGAGATATTCGAAGAAAATCTTTCTGGAGAAGAAACCGAGCGCGAGAAGTATAAGGTAGTATGAGGTCGATACCACCGCGTTCTTGATGCTTCTCTTAGCTCTGGCGTTGCTCCGGGCCATCCGATTATTCCGATAGGAGAAGAATCCTTTTAGAGAGAAAGAGCGGAAACAATTCTTGAGCAGGCGTTTCCATCTCCGTACGGATTGACGGCACCACTCATTTTCCGATATTCTTCAGGGTCATCCAAAAGCCTGCTTACCTCATCAAGTATCTTGTTATAATCGGCACCGACCAGTTTGACAGTTCCCGCTTCCACCGCTTCAGGCCTTTCGGTCGTGTCGCGCATGACCAGGACCGGTTTACCGAGTCCAGGAGCCTCTTCCTGAATTCCTCCGCTGTCGGTCAAGACTATGAAGGATTTCTCCATAAGGTAAACGAACTCCAGGTATTCGAGAGGCTCGATGAAGAACATGTTGCTGGCAGGCCTGCGTGAATCTCCGAACACTTCCGCGATCGGTTTCCTGACATTCGGGTTGAGATGCATTGGATACACGAAATCCACTTCGGGATACTTCATGTTCAGGTCCTTGATCGCTTTGCAGATATTCAGGAACCCCTCTCCGAAATTCTCGCGGCGATGACCGGTGATCAGGACCAGTCTCCTTCCAGAAGCGGCCCTGGCAGGATCATAACCGGCCTCAATAAGCTTTCTTTCTGCTATCCCTACAAATTCCGGATTCTCCTTGATCCTTTCGGTCACGAGATGAAGGGCGTCTATCACGGTGTTGCCGGTCACGAATATCCGGTCTTCAGGAACTCCTTCCGCGAGCAGGTTCCGGCGGCTCAACTGGGTTGGGGAGAAATTGAAAGCCGCGATTCTCCCGGTAATTTGCCTGTTCATTTCCTCCGGCCATGGACTGTAGATATCATGGGTCCTCAGGCCTGCCTCCACATGTCCTACGGGAATCCGCTGGTAAAACGCTGCTAGGGCGGCGGCGGTGCTGGTGGTTGTGTCTCCGTGTACCAGCACGACATCCGGTGAAACCTTTTTCAACACATCACGCATCCCGAGAAGGACTTTGACCGTGACATCGTACAGGTCCTGTCCCGGAGTCATGATATTGAGGTCGTGGTCCGGCTTGATGTCGAAAATCCTTAACACCTGGTCTAGCATCTCGCGATGCTGACCGGTCACGCATACTACCCGCTCGAATTCTGAGAGGTGTTTCTCAAATTCCTTCACGAGAGGAGCCATCTTGATGGCCTCGGGCCGTGTCCCGAAAACCAGGAGTATCTTTTTCATCGAATAGCTGTTACAGGTGATATACTCCGGGGAGCTTGCAGATGTTGTGGCAGTCCAAGACTATCTTTCCATCGAGTTTTTCCATATTATCGATCAGATGTCCGTGCTTGACCATTATGACAACCATGTCTATGTCGTCGAGGAACCGGTCGAAGTCGTGGTATTGGTTACATACCAGATCCTTCTCAACCATTGGGTCATAAACCTTCAATGGTTCGGCGAGATGCCTCTCTTGAGCCTTGATCAGCTGTAATGTAGGGCTTTCCCTGCAATCATCTACATTCTCCTTGTATGTGAGACCGTACAGCCCGATCCTTTTTGTGTCCGTGAGGTTATTCTCCCGCATTATGTCATGAATCCGGTTCAAGACGAATTCAGGCTGCGAGTCATTGGTCTTCATCGACTCGTCGATGACCTTGGCCAGACTTGGATAGTCTCCGACCAGGAACCAGGGATCGACACTGATACAGTGCCCTCCGACACCAGGGCCGGGCTGGAGAATGTTTACACGGGGATGCATGTTGCAGATTCGGATAATCTCATACACATCTATCCCGTCGTGGCGGCATATGCGGCAAAGCTCATTCGCGAAGGCTATGTTGACGGCGCGGAACGTGTTCTCCACGACTTTGGTCATCTCCGCTGTCCTGATGTCAGTCACAACGATCTCGCCTTGGCAGAATGACGAGTACAAATCCTTGATCCTGTCTCCGATCTCTTTGCTGTCAGCACCGATGGTCCTGTTGTTATGGACAAGCTCATAAACCATATTCCCGGGGATGATTCTCTCGGGAGCATGCGCGAGATGGATATCCTTGCCGATCTCGAGACCTCGAGCGGCGATGACAGGGCGTACATGCTTGTCAATTGTTCCCGGCGAAACGGTGGATTCGATGACCAGTGTCGCTCCCGGGGCGCAGACCGTGAGGATTTCCCCTACCGCCGAGATCACATATCTCGGATCTACTTTCTTTGAGAAATTGTCGTATGGGGAAGGGACAGAGATTATGTATGTGTCCGCTAACTGATACTTATCAGTGAACTTGATTCCGGACCGGACCGCTTCCCCGAATAAATCCTTCAAGCCATCTTCCTTGAAAGTGGTCCTTCCAGCGTTGAGGGTCGCCACCAATCCTTTGTCGAGGTCCGTCCCGACTACCTCGTTGCCGTGTGAGGCTAACATCAGAGCGGTGGGCAAACCGATATACCCGAGTCCTATAACGTTAATCATATTCGTGGTCTATTGAATTACAAAAGTATTAATTTTTGGGTTTTATGTGCAATGGTTTTTGCGGAATTTGCTATTTTTAACAATTAATGTGAAGCTACCTTGATGACAGAGCAGGCGAAACCGAAAATCTATGTCGCTCCTTCCGCTAACCGGAAAAACGGCCTTCCCAACAGATATTTCAGGATCTTGAAGGAGGAGCTTTCCCGGTATTTCGATGTTCTGGAAGCTGACGGGAGGCCTTGCCTGATGCAGGGACTCGCGTTGCTCAGGAATTCCATCAAAGCGGATATCTGCCTTCTTAGTTTCGTGGAGACCGTCCCTTTTCATAAATTAGGTTTTATACAGTACCTGATGGCCATGCTCAGCCTGAGAGTATTGAGGCTTCGCGGACGAGGGATTGTTTTCATATTCCATAATCCCCGTCCTCATCAGGGTGAGAACTGGATGACAAGACGCCTGATTCTCAGGCAGCTTGTTTTTTCTGATGCCGTTATCTCGCATTCGAAGGAATGCGCCGCTGTCGCGAGGGAGAGACTTCTTTCTCTCGGGAAGGACCCTTCCGTCGTCCATTATATCTGCCACCCGCTTTATGATAGTGGTGAGGTCAAGAATGTGAGAAAGAATGATGAGGTTCTTATCTGGGGGAATATCCTTCCGTACAAGGGAGTGCTGGAGTTTGTCTCATCAAAGGCTGTCCGGGATGCCGGTCTTAAGGTCAGGATTGTCGGTCAGTGCGAGGACCCTGTCCTGGATTCGGGTATACGTGATACTATCGCCATCCCGTCCGCGACCGGTTTCTCTTATGAGAATAGGGCTCCTGGCTTTGAAGAGCTGTCTGAATTGATCCCTTCCAGCCGATGGGTCGTTTTCCCTTACATCCCGGGAAGCGTTTCCGGTTCAGGAGTACTGATGGACACTGTATCCATGGGCGGCAATCCAGTCGGGCCGGCTGTCGGGGCTTTCCTTGACTTGAATGAGGAAGGGATGTGCGCGGTATATCGCTCCGAGGAGGAGATGGTCAGGATATTGAAGTCAGACAGACGTGTCCCAGACGCGGAGAGAGTGGCGTTCATGAGGCGGAACTCCTGGCACTCTTACGCGGGATTCATTTCAAAAATCTATCGAGATGACTGATTGTCGCGACAAGACAGCGGTGTCGATCATATGCCCGGTATTCAATGCTAAGGGTACACTTGCCCGTTGTGTTGAAAGTGTCATTTCCCAGTCTTTCACCAACTGGGAATTGGTCCTTGTGGATGACGGCAGTACTGACGGAAGCGGCTGTCTATGTGAAGAATATGCGGCCAAAGATTACAGGATCAAGGCTTTGCGTTACAAAAACGAGGGCGTATCCAGCGCGCGTCAGCGCGGAATGGAGCGCGCTTCGGGAGAGTATTATACACATATCGATCCGGATGACTGGATCAGTCCCGACTGGCTGGAGGGTATGTATGACACGGCCAAAAGGGAAGACGCTGATGTGGTCATCTGCGATTTCATGATGGTTTTCAGGAACGGGAGCTGTCTTTCACGCCAATGCCATCCTTGTTATTCTCAGAGACGGATAGCTAAGGCTGTCTCCGGAGGGAAGATGTCCCATTCGATTTGTAATAAGCTTGTCCGGAGATCTGTGTTTGACAAATACGGCTTGTCTTTTCCGGAAGGATTACAGGCCTCGGAAGACGCGCTGATCTGCCATTCTTTGTTTATTAATGGAGTGAAATGCGCGTTCCGGGAGGGCGTCTATTATTATTACGACCGCTTCAGCAACGACAACTCCCTGACCAGGGTCAGACTTGGGAGGATCCTGGACGCGGTCAAGACAAGCGTCACTTTACTGGAGCGGGTTGAAGGTGATGAGACCATAAAGAGGAGGTCGGTCAGGACCTTGAAATCCATCGCCAAGATGAAGGCTTTCTATTTTCTCCCGTACGATGAATTCCGGGATGTTTACAAGGAAAGCAACACGGGATATGTCCTAAGGAATATTCATAAGGTCACCAAAGTGGAGGGATATGTGGCGTTGGCGTTGGTCATTAGGGACAACAAGAAGGCGTATTCATTATTCATGAGGCTGAAAAGAATAATCGGGAGGGCTTGATGATGGCCACGAACAATACCAGACAGGCGACATGGGTGGCGATCGGGCGTTTCCTCGCGTACGCTGTCGGAATCGTCACTCCGATGATTTTCAGCCGTTTTTTTACCAAGGGCGACTATGGCACGTACAAACAGGTGATGTACGTTTATTCCACTCTCCTGGTTGTGTTTATGCTAGGGTTACCTCAGTCTTACTCGTACTTTATCCCGAAGCATCCACTGTCCAAGTCGAAGGATATCATCAACAAGATCACGCTGCTTTTCACCGGACTCGGCGCCTTGTTCTCCATCTTCCTTTTCCTCGGCGCCGGAGCGATCGCCTCGTTGCTTAAGAATCCGGATCTTGAGACCGCTCTCAAGGTTTTTTCTCCCGCCCCTATGCTTCTATTGCCGACTATGGGGTTGGACGGCATTTTCGCCTCATTCAAGAGGACTCATTTGCTCGCGGTCTATACTATTGTCACCAAGATTCTGACCGTCGCCTGCATGATTATCCCTGTAGTCTGTTTCCGCGGGAACTATATTCACGCTATAATCGGTTTCGACGTGGCGTCTCTCGCCACGTGCGTCATCGCGCTGGCGATGAGAAACATACCTGTCAGGGGAGTGCCGGGGGAAAAGTCTGGTGTCACGTACAGGGACATCTTCAAGTTCGCGATTCCTCTGTTCCACGCATCGATATGGGGTGTCATCATAGCCTCCGCCAATCAGTTCTTCGTAAGCCGTTATTATGGGAATGAGGTTTTCGCGGACTTCTCGAACGGATACCAGGAACTGCCTTTCGCCGCCATGGTGGTAGCTGGAGTGGGCACGGTCCTTTTCCCGCTGTTCTCGAAGATGGACAGGGACGGTAAGATGACGGGTGAGATTTATGACACCTGGAACTCGTCTCTGGTGAAAAGCGCGAAGATCATCTTCCCGATGCTTGTCTTCAGTGTCTTCTTCGCCAGGCTAGTGATGACCTGTTTGTACAGTAATGTTTACTCCGCCTCAACGATATATTTCCAGATAAAGAACCTTGGGAGTTTGCTCTACATCATCCCGTTCTCTCCGATTATCCTCGCTATAGGAAGGACAAGACAGTACGCGAATGTCCATTTGGCGATCGCGGTTCTGATAGTTCTGGTGGAATATCTGGCCGTGAGGATTGATTCCGGGCCGGTTATCATCGCCGTGATCTCCGAGTTCTGTCAGTTGCTGAAAATATACCTGCTGATGAGGATAGTCTCCGACTATTCCGGGATGAGTGTGGCGAGGCTGATCCCCGGTAAAAAGCTCGGTGTCATCTTGCTGGCGTCCGGCGTCGCTGGTATGTCGTCTTATTTTATCATCAGGCTGTTATCGGTGAACAAGTTCATTCTGCTCGCCCTCGCGCTGGCGTTGTTCTGCGTGATATACTATGTCTTGTGCCGGGTTCTCAAAATCAAGTACAAGGAGATTGTCTCCGATCTCCTCGGCGAATACGTGTCGCCGTCTCTATTAAAACTGATACCCTAGGATGAAGATATTGATAATCTCAGGCTTTGCCTTTCCGACCCAGAATCCAAGGGCGTTCAGGACCAGCGAACTGGCTGAACAATTGGTCCGTTTCGGACATGATGTGACTGTTTATTCCCCGATGGGGAACTATGATTATTCCGAATATCAGAAAGATACGGGAGTCCTGATGAAGGACATCCCGTCAGTGTTGACATTGCCCAGACCGAATTCGGGGAAGGGCAGGAATGTCCTTACAAAAACGCTGTGGAGGCTTTGCGGGAGATTCGTCGACATTCCAGAGGTCGAGTACGCGTTCAGGGTACCGCCAATTATACGGAAGGAGCGGGGAGTGGATCTGTTGATCACTGTAGCCGCTCCCCATATGATTCATATCGGGACTTCCAAGGAAAAGACTCGACGACCTGGCTATTTCCCGAAAGTGTGGATAGCTGACAGCGGAGACCCTTATTATCTCAACCCCATGCACCATTATCCCAGGTATATGAAAAAATACGAGGAGCGCTGGTGCGGGGAGTGTGATTATATCACCGTGCCCACTGAAGAAAGCAAAAGGGGATATCTCGGTGAGTTCCTGGACAAGATCGCTGTGATTCCCCAGGGGTTCGATCTCACCAAAACCCCGGTCGCTGAATATGTTCCCGGGACTGTCCCGACATTCGCTTTCGCAGGCAGGCTTTATCCGGGGCAGCGGGACCTCACCTCATTTATGGATTACCTTATTGGGCTGAAGACCGACTACAAATTCAAGGTAATCACATTCAGCCCAGTGGATCCCAAATACACCGCTCTCTCAGGCGGGAGGATTGAGGTGATTCATGGCATACCCAGAAAGGATGTCATATGGGAGATAAGCAAGTGTGACTTCCTAGTGAATGTCACCAACCCTGACACGGTCCAGACCCCAAGCAAACTGATTGATTATGCCATATCAGGCCGTCCCGTCCTTAATGTCTCTAATGATTTCCATGAGCAGGAGGCGTTCCGCATGTTTTTGTCGGGCGATTATTCCGGGGCGGTCAGATTCGCCGGACTTGAACAGTTCAGCATAGAGACCGTGGCCTCCCGGTTTCTGGAATTGTTTGACCTGGCGGCGGAGCGGAAATCCTCTTCGGCTTGATTTTGGCGGAAAACACGTACGGTAAGATTATCATGAAATCATTCAATAGTATTCGATTATGAAACAACATCTCACAATTCTCCTGACGGCATTGACGATGCTTGCCGGGACTTCCGTTTTCGCTCAGAACGTGGTCGTCGAGGCCGGTTTCGGTCTGAGTTCCACCAGTTTCAAGGCCCTTGACTATAAAATCGCGAACGCCGACCTTTTCGGCGGCACCCTTGGCGTGTCCTACAACATGCCTTTGGGGACATCCGGCCTGGGCTTCGCTCCCGGGCTTCGTTTCGGTTATTTCACCAAGTCAGGCATTGAAGCCTTTGAGATCGCCAATGTCTCCCTCACAGAGACTTATCTCGAGGTCCCCCTCGACTTCAACTTCAGTTTCCCCATAAGCGAGGACACGAAGTTGCTTCTCCTGGCCGGCCCGACTTTCGATGTCGGCCTGACTTCCAGGATTAAGGAGAAAACGACAGGAGTCGAGTATGACATCTATAGCGGCAGCCTGAAAGACTACACCAAGTATTCCCGTTTCGACGTTCTCCTTGGCGGAGGTCTTGGTATTGATGTCATGGACGCGGTCCGTTTCTCGGTCAGATACGACTACGGTGTGTTGAACCGCAATGCCGGTATCCTTACCGGCGGCCTTGTCAAAGTCCACCGCGGCCAGCTCAAACTCGGGGTGGGCCTCCTGTTCTAAAAAGTTTATTATGAAGAGATTCATAATAGCCGCCGCAGCCCTTCTGGCCACGATGTGCTCGACCCCGTCAGTTAAGGACATCCAGAAACTCACGGATAAGTTCGCGGATAATCCGCTGTCGGGCGTGATTAAGGTGGCCGACGTTTTCTCCAACCATATGGTCCTTCAGCGAGAGACGTCAGTCCCGATCTGGGGCTGGGCGCCTCCAGGCCTGAAAATCAATGTGATACCCACGTGGAGTGGAAAGAAGATATCCACTGAGGTCGATACGGAGGGCAGATGGGAAGTGAAATTGGACACCCCGAAAGCCGGAGGCCCGTATGCCATCCTGATCACGGCGGGAAAGAAAGGGAACGCGCTCCTGACAGATGTCATGATCGGGGAGGTGTGGCTCTGCAGCGGCCAGTCCAACATGGAGCTCAACCTCGTCGGTGCCACCTCGCAAGGTGTTGAGGGCTCCTATGAGGCGATCGCTGAGGCTGGGGAATACGCCGACATGATACGTTTCCTCGACATCAAAGCGGGCAAGGCTTTCGAGCCTCAAGACACTCTTGACGCCGCGTGGGAACGGACAGAGGGTGATGTGGCCGCGAAGGTCTCCGCTGTGGCGTATTTCTTCGCGAAGCGTCTCACGAAGACCCTCGGGGTACCTGTAGGGATCATCAACAACCCTTGGGGAGGCTGCCTCCTCCCTCCGTGGATGCCTTTGGAGTACATGGAGGAACATGTCAAGGGACAGATCCCAGACGAGGCCTACCAGAACATCCTCTCCCGCGTAGATGAGCCAGATCCCAACCGTGACGCGCCCCGACAGGTGGGCACCCTTTACAACTCCAGGCTGCATCCCGTGATCGGTTACGCCATTCGGGGGTTCGTCTGGTACCAGGGCTGCTCTGAACTGATATTCAATGACATACCTTATTACGACAAGCTTCAGGCCGCCATGGTTCGTTGCTGGCGTGACGCCTGGGGCGACAAGGACAACGAGCTTCCTTTCTATTTCGCCCTGATCGCCCCGTACGGTTACAGTGACCCTGATGGCGTCAAGCGAGGCTATTTCGTCGAGAACCAGCTCGCCTCGCTGGATATTATCCCTAACTCCGGAGTGGCGGTCACCGAGACTCTCGGCGACAAGGGCTGCATCCATCCGGCGAGGAAGAAGGAGGTCTCCGACCAGTTCGCCGTCCTCGCCCTCGAGAACGTTTACGGGGTCAATACCGGTCTCGGCAATGGTTTCGCCCATCCCGACCAGATCACTTTCCCCGCGAACTCCAAGGTGGAGCCGAAGACTATCCACCAGTCCGGCTACGACATCGAGATCCTCAAGGCGGACGCCCCCGGCAAGACGATAACTATCCACTTCGCCGACACGAGGATAGGCCTCGGCCATTATTCGGACTATGGCTCCCCGGTCGTAGGCTTCGAGGTGGCCGGCCCGAACAAGGTGTTCCGTCCTGTGCCAGCCAAGACACTCTGGGAGAGCGTTGTCATCGACTGCTCCTCAGTCCCCAATCCTGTGGCTGTCCGCTACGCGTTCCATAACTGGAGCGAGGCCGATTTGAGAACCACCTTGGGCATACCTGTGGCCTCATTCCGCACGGATGACTGGCCGATGTAAGTTAAGGCTCATAAAATTGCTTTTGTCTCTGTTTTTCGCTACATTTGTAGGTTAATCAGAGACAAGCGTTTATTATGGCTGTATCAGGCATATTAAGAAAAATATTCGGTTCCAAGTCCGACCGTGATATGAAACTGGTGAGACCTGTCCTTGACAAGGTTCTCGCCGCCTATCCCGCTATCGACGCCCTTTCCGATGATGAGCTCAGGGCAAGGTCCGAGGCGCTCAAGGCGCGTCTGCGCGAGTGTGAGGCCCCTTTCGAGAAGAGGATTGAAGAGATAAAGGCGAAGATGGAGGAGGACATCCCTGTCTCCGAGAAAGAGAGTCTCGCGACAGAGTCTGACAAACTGGTCAAGGAGGAGGACGAGAGGATCGAGAAAGAGCTTGAAGAGATCCTTCCCGAGGCTTTCGCCATCATGAAATCCACCGCCCGCCGTTTCAAGGAGAACGAGACCATAGTGGTGAACGCCACCCAGATGGACAGGGATCTCAGCATCAACCATGACTTCGTGACGATCGAAGGGGACAAGGCGGTCTACCGCAACCACTGGATGGCCGGTGGCAACGAGGTGACCTGGGACATGGTGCATTACGATGTCCAGCTCATCGGCGGCATCGTGCTGAACGGGGGCGTCAAGTCCAACAAGGAGCAGATGGGCAGTATCGCCGAGATGGCGACCGGTGAGGGAAAGACCCTTGTGGCGACCCTCCCTGTGTTCCTTAATGCTCTTGCCGGCAAGGGAGTGCATGTGGTCACCGTCAACGACTACCTCTCAAA
>CADBRH010000023.1 GCA_902797035.1 uncultured Bacteroidia bacterium
GGCGGCGACCTGTATTCACCGGGGGGCGTTCCCCCCGGACCCCCTGAACTCGCTTCGCTCGGAATCGCGGATCAGGGAGGCGACCGGGGTTATTTGGAGTTATAAGCTTCGAGGGCTTTCTCGAGGACAATGAGCGCGCGGGCAAGATCCTCTTTCTTAAGCACATAGGCCATTCTGACTTGATTAAGGCCAAGACCTGGCGTGCTGTAGAATCCGGCAGCCGGGGCCATCATCACTGTCTCGCCGGTAAAACCCTCCGGAGTACCCTCATCCTTATACACGAAGTCCGAGAGACACCACTTGCAGAAATCCTCGGCGTTATCGACAGGGAGTGAAAGCACAGTGTAGAAGGCTCCTTTGGGAGTCGGTGAATAGACTCCGGGTATCTTGTTGAGACCCTCTATGAAAAAGTCCCTTCTCCCGAGATATTCCACGAAACATTCCTTGGAATACTCCTCTGTGCCTTCGATTGAAGCCTCGGCCACTATCTGACCAAGGAGTGGCGGGCTGAGGCGGGCCTGGCAGAATTTCATCACCGCTGACATCACTTTCTCGTTGTGACTCACTATCATGCCAACCCTGATCCCGCACTCGGAGTACCTCTTCGAGACAGAGTCCACGACTATCACGTTGTCCTCTATCCCGGGAAGGCACAGAGCCGAGAGATAGGGAGCGTCGGTGTAGCGGAACTCCCTGTAGACCTCGTCGGAGATAAGGAACAGGTCATGCGCACGGACGATGTCCCTGAGCCTGTACAACTCCTCCTTTGAATAGAGATAGCCGGTGGGGTTGTTCGGATTGCAGATAAGGATCGCTTTGGTCTTGTCTGTGATCGCCTTCTCGAAGTCCTCGACTGAAGGCAGGGCGAAACCATCCTCGATCTTGGACGTGACGGTCTTGATCGTCACGCCGGCGGTGACCGAGAAAGAGATGTAATTGGCGTATCCTGGCTCTGTCATGATGATCTCGTCGCCGGGATCAAGGCAGCTCATGAAGGTCAGCAATAAGGCCTCTGAACCGCCGCAGGTCACGATAATCTCCTTCTCGGAAACGTTGACACCGAACTTGGCGTAATACCCCACAAGCCTGTCCCTTAATGATTTGATGCCATTGCTGGGGCTGTATTCAAGGGTGGTCCTGTCAATCTTCCTCAAGGCGTCAAGCGCCTTCGGGGGAGTTGGCAGATCGGGCTGCCCGATGTTCAGGTGATAGACCTTGACCCCGCGCGCCTTTGCCGCGTCGGAGAAGGGCGTGAGTTTCCTGATGGGGGAAGCGGGGAGACGGACTCCCCGCTGTGATATTCCTGGCATGGCTCTTAAAACTATTTCGCCTTGCCCTGGTTGGCGACGGCGTTCTGCTTGCGCTTAAGCTCCTCGGGGTCGGCGAGATAGTAGTCCTTCACAAGATTGAGGTCGTCGTCGAACTCGAACACGTAAGGTGTCGCCGTGGGGATATTCAGACCCACGATGTCGGCGTCGGATATTCCTTTAAGATGCTTCACGACTCCGCGGAGGCTGTTGCCGTGAGCGACGACCACGATGTTGTCGTGCTCCTTGAGGGCAGGGAAAATCTCGCACTCCCAATACGGCATGACCCTCTCGATGCACTGCTTAAGGGCTTCTGTACGAGGGACATACTGATCCGGAACCTGGGCGTAGCGAGGATCCTGGGTCGCGCTGTTCGCGTCATCCTCGGGGAGAGGGAGAGGCTCCACGTCATAGCTGCGGCGCCAAACAAGCACCTGCTCGTCACCGTATTTCTGGGCGGTCTCGGCCTTGTTCAGCCCCTGGAGCATTCCGTAATGCTTCTCGTTGAGTCTCCAGGTCTTCTTGACGGGAATCCAGTCGAGATCCATGGAGTCGAGAACGTTGTTCAAGGTCTTGATGGCCCTCTTGAGGTAGGAAGTGTAGGCGACCTCAAAGGTGAAGCCGTTCTCTTTCAGAACCTTACCGGCGTCAAAAGCCTCCTGGACACCTTTCTCGCTCAGGTCTACGTTGGTCCATCCCGTGAACCTGTTCTCTTTGTTCCACTGGCTCTCGCCGTGACGGATTAATACGATTCTTTTCATTTTCAGTTATTTATAAAGTTATCAGTTTTTTCTGTTGTTCCTCTCGAACTCCCTGCACCAGTCTTTCAGGTCACACTCCCCGCACTTCGGTTTCCTGGCCACGCAGACATATCTCCCGTGAAGTATGAGCCAGTGGTGCGCCTTCGCTCTCAGCTCTACGGGAATCCTGGCCTCAAGCTCCTTCCCGACGGCGTCAACAGTCTTGCCGTCCGAGAGCCCGAGCCTGTGTGATACCCTGAAAACATGCGTGTCCACGGCTATCACGGGCTTATTGTAAACTATCGAGGCTATCACGTTCGCCGTTTTCCTGCCGACCCCGGGGAGGCTCATCAGGCTGTCAACGTCTGAAGGGACCTCAGAGTTAAAGTCTGTTACCAATTTCCCGGCCATGTCTATCAGGTGTCTGGTCTTGGAATTGGGGTATGAGACGCTCTTAACGAATGGAAACACCTCATCGAAAGAGGCTTTAGCCAGGTCCGCGGGCTCCGGGAACCGCTCGAAAAGCGCCGGGGCCACCATATTCACCCTCTTGTCGGTGCATTGGGCGCTCAAAATAACCGCTATCAGCAGGTGGAAAGGAGAGTCATGATGGAGCTCGGTCACGGGCATCGGCCGGTTCTCCTCGAACCATGCCAGAATCTTCGAGTATCTGTCTTTCTTGAGCATCTCAGATGGTCAGGGCAAGATCTATCACCTCGTCGTTCAGATTCTCCTCGCAGCTCTCGTCCTTACAGACAAACACCCTCCCGTGATATTTCTCGAATATCCCGCGGTTGTGGGTGACCATCACGATAGCGGTGCCGTCCTCCTTGTTGATTCCTGTCAGGAGCCTCATGATCCCGTCGGCGGTCTCGTTGTCGAGATTGCCGGTGGGCTCGTCGGCGATGATAAGGGGAGGGCGGTTCAGGAGGGAACGCGCTATCGCCACACGCTGCTGCTCGCCTCCGGAAAGCTGGTGTGGCATCTTGTGGGCCTTATGCGTCAATCCCACATCATCGAGAACCTCCCTGATACGCTTGTCCACCGCGTTGTTGTCCTTCCAGCCTGTAGCTTTCAGGACAAACTCGAGATTCTCCTCGACAGTCCTGTCCATCAGAAGCTGGAAATCCTGGAAGACCACACCGATTTTTCTGCGAAGATAAGGTATGTCCCTCTCTTTCAAGCCGTTCAACTTGAACCCGCAAACCACTCCAAAACCTTTCAGAAGGGGATTCTCACCAATCATCGTCCGGATGATGGATGTCTTTCCGGTGCCGACCTTGCCCACGATGTAGACGAAATCCCCGGCCTTGATCTCCATATCCAGATCATAGATGACCACATTCTCCCCGTTAAGGATGTCAGCGTCCTTGAAAGATACAAGCGGCTCGTTTTTTGTTGGTTGTAGTGCTTTGTCCTCCATGATTGACAAATATACTTCTTTTTTTTGAGTATATTGAGTAAATTTGTGGATTGTGGTTTTGAACTAAATACTTTCGCGAGATTCGATTATGAACACCAAACTTAAAGCGGCGCTTCTGGCGGCGGCGATGCTCTGCGGCTGGTTGTCGCTCCCTGCCCAGGACCGGACGACCGGGCGGTACCGCCAAGCCATCGACCTTTACAATAACGGCATGTTCGAGCGGGCCGGGGCCATTTTCGACCGGATCGCCTCCGGATCGGGAGACGTGATGGCGGTGGGGTACATGACTCTCTGCGCCGTAAGGCTTCAGGAGAAAGGTCATGAGACCATGGCCTCGGGATACATCGCCGATTACCCTTATTCCAAGCTGATCCCCCAGATCCGTTTTTACAGCGGTCTGAACCTGTTTGACAAGGAGGATTACAAAGGCGCGGCGGCCGAGTTCGGGATGATTGACCAGAACTCGCTGGAAAAGGGGCAGATAGCCGAGTACATGTTCAAGCTCGGTTACTCCCTGTTCGAGGAGGGTGACCTGGCCGGCGCCAGGGATATCTTCGCCAAGGGTGAGAAGATGCCATATTCCGACTACACCGCTCCTTCCAGATACTCGATGGGTTACATCGATTACACCCGCAAGGATTTCAAGGAGGCCTACTCGTGGTTCGAGAAGGCCGGGAAAGACGCCCGTTTCACGGACATATCCAACTACTACATGACCGAATGCCGGTTCATGCAGAAGGATTACGCTTATGTGATCAAGAACGGGGTGAAACTCTACGATGAGGTCCCTGCGGACCGCAAGTCCCATCTGGCGAGGATCATATCCGAGTCTTATCTCGCCACGGGCGAGTCCGCGAAGGCCAAGGAGTTCTATGACAAGATAGAGAGCGGCCGCCTTGACATGGACCGTGACGACTGGTTCTACGCCGGTACCGTGCTGTATTCCAACGGGGATTTCAAGGGCGCCATCGACAATTTCACGAGGATGTCCAGCAGGACGGACTCGATCGGCCAGATAGCCAATTACCAGCTGGGTTACAGTTACATCCAGACAGGTAACAAAGTCGCCGCGCTGGACGCTTTCAGGGAGGCCTCGGAGCGGGATTTCAACCCGGACGTCCGTGAGGACGCCCACTTCAACTACGCCAAACTGTCTTTTGACCTCAACAACAACCCGAAGGTTTTCGACGAGTATATGGCGAGATATCCCGGCAAGGAGAAGGGTGACCAGATCTACAGCTATATGGCTCTGGCCTCCCTGTACAACCATGATTACGCCGGCGCCGTGGACGCCTACGCCAACATCGACAATCTCGACGAAAAGCAGAAGGCCAACTACATGAGGGCCAACTATCTCCGGGCCAACCAGCTGATCCAGAACGGCTCATGGAGGGACGCCGCCCCTCTTCTGAAGGCGGCCGGCTACTACTCGGACAAGAGGGAGCCTTTCAACCAGCTTACCCGCTACTGGCTTGGCGAGTCTTACTATCGGGGCGACCAGTTCGACAAAGCTGTGGAGACCTTCACCGAGTTGTACAACACCTCCGCCCTGGATGGGAAACCGGAGGGTAAGCTTATTCCTTATGATTTGGCTTACAGTTACTTCCGGATGGGGGATTACACCAACGCCGCCAAATGGTTCGACGAGTATCTCAAGGACCGGAATCCCTCCGAGGGTGAGGACGCCGCGGCCCGCAGGGCCGATTGCGACTTCGTCGTGAAAGACTACAAGACCGCCGTCAAGGGATATGAGGACGCCCTCAAGAGGTTCTCGTATTCAGACAACCTATATCCCGCCTACAAGGCAGGGATAGCTTACGGTCTGCTCGGGGACAAGGAGGGCAAGGTGAATGTGCTTTCCAGGGCGCTGAAGGCCAGGCCTTCAGCGGGATACTATTCCGAGGCCATGTACGAGCTCGGCAGGGCATACGTCGCCAAAGGTGACAACGCCTCGGCCGTCAAGGCTTTCGATAAACTGAGGATTGAGACTGACGACAAGACCATCTCCGCCAGGGCCCTGATAGAACTCGGCATGATTTACAGGAATATGTCCGAGTACGACAAGGCGCTCGGCTATTACAAACGGGTGGTCGAGGATATGCCCGGCACCGAATACGCCAGCGATGCCCTAGCCGCCATCGAGTCGATCTACCAGACCGAGGGCCGAGCGGACGAGTACA
>CADBRH010000024.1 GCA_902797035.1 uncultured Bacteroidia bacterium
ATGGGAACTATGATCATAACTAATTTACCACCTCCTTTTTATCAAAGCGGGTGCAAAGATATGAAAATTTTCTTAATTTTGTAAAAACAAAAATGTTATTTCCATGGACAGCCCGTTTTTATACAACAAGTATGTGACAGGCCATCGTTTCATAGGCCGCAAGGAAGACTGCGCCATCATGTCCAATCTCTTGTCCCAAGGAGAGAATGTGGTTCTTTGGGAGCCTGTCGGGGCGGGTAAGAAGTCCGTTGTCCATCAGACGCTTACCCGGATGAGGGTTTCAGGCGGCCGGTTTGTGACAGGAGATATCACCGCTTTGGACATCAGGTCCAACGACGCTTTCATCAAGAGATTCGGTTCCGCGGTGATCCGTCTGGTGGCGTCCACGCCTGATGAGTACGCCCAGACCGTGGCCAGATATCTCTCCGGCACTCATTTCGTGTTCGACAAGACCGCCTATTCCAACTCCGATACCATTCTCTCGACTAACTGGGATCTGGACGACGATGACTATAAAGCCGTCCTCAGGCTTCCTTATATGCTGGCGGAGGACAGGAAAGAGAGGATATTCATGATTATCGAAGAGTTTCAGAATCTCGACCTGACCGAGGACGGGGAGAAAATGTTCAAGCTCATGGAGTCGGCGATCGACGAGGGACGTCTCGCGGGTAACAGGGGGTTCTCTTTCATATTCATAGGGTCGATGTACAACGCCATGCGGGACATATTCGTGAAGAGGCATTTCTTCTACCGCAGGGTGGAGCGCTTGAGGCTGAGCCCTGTTGACGAGAGGGAGATTGTCGAGCACATCATCAAAGGCTTCCTCGCGAGCGGTAAGGTGATTGACCGCGACCTGATCGGGGGAGCGTGCCGTCTCTTTAAGTGCAACATGTTTTATATCAATCATTTCACCTCTATTTGCGACTCTCTGTCAAAAGGCTACATAATGGAACCGGTCCTGCTTGAGGCCCTCGAGACTATCCTCTCTATTCATAAGGGGAGGTTCGTCGCTGTCATGAACGACCTCACCACATTCCAGGTCAGCCTTCTGAAAGCTATTATCGATGGCTACACCAAGTTCAGCACAGCGGAGGTGATCCGGAAATACTCGTTGAACTCCTCCGCCAACGTCAGGCGCGTCAAAGACGCCCTCATGAAGAAGGAGATACTCACCTTCGAGGGTGACGACGAGCGTCCCGTGATATTCGATCCCCTTTTCGAGTACTGGTTGAAGAACTCATATTTCAAGAATAATTGACATGTCCAGAAAGAAGATAGCTGTATTGACCGGAGCGGGGGTGAGCGCCGAGAGCGGGCTTGCCACTTTCAGGGGATCAGGAGGTCTTTGGGGAGAGTATGACCCCATGGAAGTCGCCTCGATCGAGGGCTGGTACAGGAACAGAGGGCTTGTTCTCGGTTTCTACAACCAACTTCGGGAGCAACTGTCCAAGGTCAGGCCGAACGCTGCCCATCTGGCGATCGCCTCTCTGGAGAAAGACTTTGAGGTGACAGTCATCACCCAGAACGTGGACAACCTTCACGAGAGGGCCGGCAGCTCCAAGGTTCTGCACCTTCACGGGGAGGCGACGAAGGTACGTCCCGAGAACGGGGAATATGACAGGACATACTCTGAGAAAGAGGTTATCGATGTCGGGTACGAGCCTGTGAACCTGGGTGACCTGGCTCCCAACGGCAGCCAGTCGCGACCGCATATAGTGTTTTTCGGGGAGGCTGTCCCGAACATCGAGAAGGCCATCGACATAGTCCAGGCCGCCGACATCATGCTAATCGTCGGCACCTCCCTCAATGTCTATCCGGCGGCGGGCCTGTACCGCTACGCCCGGGCCGGCGTGCCGGTGTATCTGATTGATCCCGAGGATGTGGCCATCTATGATTCCCGGATCACGCACATCCGGGAGGTGGCGACAAAAGGCATGGAAACTTTCATCAGTAAGCTATGAGCATGTATCTGCTAGGTTATGATGTCGGAAGCTCGTCGGTCAAGGCGAGTCTTGTGGACGCTGAAAGCGGCCGGGTCGCCGCTAGCGCTTTCTATCCCAAGCATGAGAACGCTATCATCTCCATAAAGGCCGGATGGGCCGAGCAGGACCCTGAGAGTTGGTGGGAGAACCTCCAGCTGGCGACGGCGGATGTCCTCAGTCAGGTCAAACCCGGGGAGGTGGAGGTCGCCGCGATAGGAATATCCTATCAGATGCATGGTCTTGTGTGCGTTGATAAGGATGGTAAAGTACTCCGTCATTCAATAATATGGTGTGACTCGAGGGCCGTCCCTTACGGGGATGCCGCTTTCAAGGCTCTTGGTCCCGGGAAATGCCTCGGGCACCTGCTGAACTCTCCCGGCAATTTCACCGCGTCGAAGCTTGCCTGGGTTAAAGAGAACGAGCCGGATATTTTCGACAGGATATTCAAAATCATGCTCCCCGGGGACTATATCGCCTTCAGGATGACTGGAGAGGCCCGCACCACGGTCAGCGGTTTGTCGGAGGGCATGTTCTGGGATTTCAAGGAGAACAGGCCGGCGTCGTTCCTGATGGATTGGTTCGGGTTCGACGGGGATATCCTCCCGAGGATAGTCCCCACTTTCTCCGAGCAGGGGAGGCTGAGCGCGTCCGCGGCCTCCGAACTTGGATTAAAACCTGGGATCCCGATTTCGTACAGGGCCGGCGACCAGCCCAACAACGCTTTGTCCCTCAATGTGTTCCAGCCCGGGGATATAGCCGCCACGGCAGGGACCTCCGGGGTTGTTTATGGAGTGAGCGGGAAGGTCGCCTATGACCCCCAGTCCAGAGTGAACACTTTCGCCCACGTCAACCACACGTCCGCCGACCCGAGACTCGGCATACTCCTTTGCGTCAACGGAGCGGGTATCGCCAACGCATGGATCAGAAGGAACGTGGTCCCGAGGGGAATGATGTACGATGAGATGAACGCGGCCGCGGCGGAGGTTCCGGTCGGCTGCGAGGGGTTGGGGGTACTACCGTTCGGGAACGGGGCCGAGAGGATGCTCGGAAACAAGGAGACCTGTTGCGGGATCTATGGCCTGAACTTCAACACGCATGATTGGAGACACCTTGTCAGGGCCGCGCAGGAAGGGATAGTTTTCTCCTTCAAGTATGGGATCGACATCATGGAGGAGATGGGGATGCGGATAAGGGTGATTCACGCCGGCCTCGCCAACATGTTCCTCAGCCCGGTATTCAGGAAGACACTGGCTGATGTGACCGGGGCCGTGATAGAACTCATGAACACCGACGGGGCCGCCGGAGCGGCGAGAGGCGCCGGTATCGGGTCGGGGATCTACAAAGACAACGACGAGGCTTTCGCATGCCTTGAGCGTCTAGCGGTCATTGAGCCCGGAGCGGACAGGGTTCCTTGTCTCGAGGCTTATGAGAATTGGAGGAATCATTTGAATATGAATAAATAACTAATAACACAATCATCATGAAAGAGTATTTCCCGACAATCGGTAAAATCCCTTTTGAGGGTCCGGAGGGCAAGACCCCGCTGGCGTTCCATTATTACGAGCCCGACCGCATGGTCCTTGGGAAGAGAATGGAGGACTGGCTAAAATTCGCCATGGCCTGGTGGCACACTCTCGGGCAGGCGAGCGGCGACCAGTTCGGAGGGCAGACCCGGGTGTACGCCTGGGATCAGGCCGATGATCCGGTCCAGAGGGCCAAGGACAAGCTGGACGCCGGTTTCGAGATTATGGAGAAACTGGGCATCAAGTATTTCTGCTTCCATGACGTGGATCTTGTGGAGGAGGCCCCGACTATCGCCGAGTACGAGGCGAGGATGGAGGCGATCACCGATTACGCGCTCGTCAGGATGAAGGAGACCGGGATCAAGCTTCTTTGGGGCACCGCCAACGTGTTCGGCAACAAGAGATACATGAACGGCGCCGCGACGAACCCTGACTTCGATGTCGTGGCCAGGGCCGCCGTACAGATCAAGAACGCCATCGACGCCACGATCAAGCTCGGAGGGACCAATTATGTCTTCTGGGGAGGACGCGAGGGTTACACAACCCTTTTGAACACCCAGATGCAGAGGGAGAAAGACCATCTGGCGAATATGCTGAGGGCCGCCCGTGACTATGGCCGCGCCAAGGGTTTCACCGGCACTTTCCTCATCGAGCCGAAACCTATGGAACCCACCAAGCACCAGTACGATGTGGACACCGAGACTGTGATCGGATTCCTTCGCGCCAACGGGCTGGACAAGGATTTCAAGGTGAACATCGAGGTCAATCACGCCATCCTCGCCGGCCACACCTTCGAGCATGAGCTAGCCGTGGCTGTGGACAACGGTCTCCTCGGCTCCATCGACGCCAACAGGGGTGATTATCAGAACGGATGGGACACCGACCAGTTCCCCGTGGATCTCTTCGACCTCACGCAGGCGATGCTCCAGATCATCCGCAACGGCGGTTTGGGGAACGGCGGTTCCAATTTCGACGCTAAACTCCGCAGGAACTCCACCGACCCCGAGGATATATTCATGGCGCATATCTGCGGGATGGACGCCATGGCCAGGGCCCTGCTCGCCGCGGCCGCCATCGTCGAGGAGTCTCCCATACCCGCGATGGTCAAGGAGCGCTACGCCTCTTTCGACGAGGGAGAGGGCAAGAGGTTCGAGGAAGGTAAGATGACTCTCGAGGAGCTTGTGGAATATGCCAAAGCCCACGGTGAGCCTGCCCAGAAGAGCGGTAAACAGGAGCTCTACGAGACCCTTGTCAACATGTACATCAAATAATTAGAAGTTTTTTTTGCCGGATTCACGGAATTTGCTATTTTTGCAGTCCATTTTATGGCCCGGGGGCTCCAGAAGACGCGCTGGGTAAGGCGCGCGCCTCAGGCTGAAACTTAAAATAAGTTTTGTTTTATGTACGCTATTGTTGACATAGCAGGACAGCAGTTCAAGGTTGAGACCGGCAATGAGATCTTTGTGAACCGCCTCGCGGCCACCAAGGACACCTCCGTCGAATTCGACAAGGTTCTGTTGATTGACTCCGAAGGGCAGATCCAGCTCGGTAATCCTTACGTGAAGGGCGCCGTCGTTAAGGCCACGGTCCTCGATGACCAGGTCAAGGCTGACAAGGTGCTCGTCTTCAAGAAAATCCGTCGCAAGGGATTCCAGAAGCTCAACGGCCATCGCCAGAAGCTCTCCAAGATCCGCATCGACGCTATCGCTTAATTTCAAAAGTCTCAGATTATGGCACACAAGAAAGGACAATCAAGTTCGAAGAACGGCCGTGAGTCTCATTCCAAAAGGCTTGGACTCAAGAAATTCGGCGGTCAGGTCGTGAAGGCCGGCAACATCATCGTAAGGCAGAGGGGTACAGTCCACAACCCTGACACGAACGTCGGGATGGGCAAGGATCACACTCTTTACGCTCTCGTGGATGGAACAGTGAAGTTCACCAAGAAGAAGGAAGACAAATCCTACGTCTCTGTTATCCCTTTTGAGAACTAGACTCGGAGGAACGATAAAAGAAAAGAGGACTGGCTTCGAGTTGTCGCGCGGTCCTCTTTTTTTCATTTAAGCGAACAAATATCAAGATATGCTGACACTCAAGATGCTCCGTGACGATCCGGAGCGCGTCATAGCGAAACTCGCCGTCAAGAATTTTGACGCCAGGGAGATTGTCGAGAAGGTTTTGGCCCTTGACACCAACAGAAGGGCTCTCCAGACTGAGAGCGACGCGTTGCTCTCAAGCCAGAAACGTCTTTCCGCCCAGATCGGCGCTTTGATGAAGGAGGGTAAAAAGCAGGAGGCCGAGGAAGTGAAAAACGAGGTCACCGCCCTTAAGGCCAGGTCCACCGAGCTTCTCGCCAAGGCGGAGGCCAACAACAAGGAACTTGACGAGACCATTGTGCTTCTCCCTAATATACCTTGCGACCTTGTCGTTCCCGGCAAGGGAGCCGAGGACAACCAGATTGTCAAGACCGGTGGTCCCGAAGTGCACCTTCCACAGGACGCCCTTCCTCATTGGGAACTCGCGAAGAAGTATGACATCATAGATTTCGACCTGGGAGTCAAGCTGACCGGAGCCGGTTTCCCTGTTTACAAGGGCAAGGGAGCGAAGCTCCAGAGGGCCCTGATCAACTATTTCCTCGATTTCAACACCGCCGCCGGCTACAATGAGGTCGAGCCTCCTGTGGTGGTCAACGCCGCATCCGGTTTCGGCACCGGCCAGTTGCCGGACAAGGAGGCCCAGATGTATTATGTGGGCCTGGATGATTTCTATCTCGTCCCCACGGCCGAGGTTCCTGTCACGAATATCTTCAGGGATGTTATCCTCGAGAACGACCAGGTTCCCCAGAAGATGACAGCCTACACCCCTTGCTTCCGCCGCGAGGCCGGGTCTTACGGTAAGGATGTCAGGGGCTTGAACCGCCTGCACCAGTTCGACAAGGTCGAGATCGTGAGGGTCGAGAAGCCGGAGAACTCCTACGCCGCCCTTGATGAGATGGTGGCCCATGTGGAGAGGCTGGTCAACAGCCTTGGCCTGAAGTACAGGATCCTGCGCCTATGCGGCGGGGACATGAGCTTCACCTCCGCCATCACCTACGACTTCGAGCTTTGGAGCGCCGCCCAGGGACGTTGGCTGGAGATCTCCTCCGTGTCCAATTTCGAGACCTATCAGGCTAACAGGCTGCATCTTCGCTACCGTGACGAGGAGGGTAAGATCCAGCTATGTCACACCCTCAACGGCAGCTCGCTGGCCCTCCCGAGGGTGGTCGCCGCCCTCCTTGAGGACAACGAGACCGAGGACGGGATCAATATTCCCGAGGCCCTGAGGCCTTACACCGGCTTCGACCGCATAGACTAAAAGTCACCATGCCATGGGAAAGCGGACTATCATCGGCATCGACCCCGGAACCAACCTGCTTGGTTTCGGGGTAATCGATGTTTTTGACGGCAAGCCCGTTTTCGTGGACATGGGCGTCCTTGACATCCGGAAGGAGAAGGACGCGTATTCCAAGCTTCGCCAGATCTACGAGACCGTGAGCGAGGTTTGCAAGACATACCACGGGACCGAGATGGCACTGGAGTCGCCTTTCTACGGGAAGAACGCCCAGGTGGTCCTCAAACTTGGTCGCGCGCAGGGAGCCGCCATGATAGCCGCCATGGAGCAAGGGATCACCGTGGTTCATGAATATGCCCCCAGGGAGGCAAAGCAGGCTATCACCGGTAACGGCGCGGCTTCGAAGGAGCAAGTCGCCAGGATGATCCGCGAGACTTTGGGAGTGGATCTGGAGGCTGAGCGTCTCGACGCCACAGACGCCTTGGCGATCGCTTTGTGCCATTTCTACGCCACCTCGAGCCCTCTCGCGGCCGTGAGATCCTCTTCAAGTTGGGAAAAATTCATCCAAGCCAATCCTGACCGGGTTAAATGACGTTTTTTATCTTTTTTCAGCCTCCCTGGATTAAACCGTGCGGTGTGGTTTCTGTCAAAAGGATGTTTGAATCAATTGATGTATGAAGTTTAGAAAGATTTTAGCGGTTCTGATCGGCGTGATGTCGACTCTTTCGATCGCTTTGGCGCAGAACACGAGCACTCTTAAGGCCGTTCTCCAGGATGAGAACGGAGAGCCTGTTCCTTTCGCCACCGTGTCAATCACAAAGACCGGAAACACAAAACCTTACAAGTACGCTCTCAGCGCCGCTGACGGAAAGGTGACCATCGAGAAGGTCGCTCATGGGAAATACACCCTCAGGGCGGAGCTTTTGGGATATCAGACCTATACAAAGGATTTGGAGGTCAAAGGTTTCCTGGATCTCGGAACCATCAAGATGGAGGAGGACAAGCAGACCCTTGAGGCCGCCAAGGTATCCGCGACCGGCAACCCTATAATAATCAAAAAAGACACGGTCGAGTATAACGCCTCTTCGTTCAAGACCACTGAAAACGACATGCTCATCGACCTGCTGAAGAAGCTCCCCGGTATCGAGGTGGGTGACGACGGCACCGTCACGGCGAACGGCGAGTCGATCTCCAAGATCACGATCGGAGGGAAGACCTTCTTCCTGGATGATCCTCAAATCGCCACGCAGAACCTTCCCGCCAAGATGGTCGAGAAGATCAAGGTTATCAGGAAGAAGTCCGAGCAGGCCGAGTTCACCGGAATCGATGACGGTAACGAGGAGCAGGTCATCGACCTTTCCGTAAGGCAGGGGATGATGAACGGTCTGGTTGGAAACCTTTCCGCCGGGGCTGGTAAGGATTTTCCCAAGAATACTAGCGAACTGGGAGCCACCGATGACATCCGTTACCAGTCCGGTGCTTTCGTCGGAAGGTTCACCGAGAAGAGCAATATCAGTTTCATTTTCAACGGGAACAACACCAACAACCGTGGCTCCAATGACATCTCCGGCGGAATGATGGGAGGCATGATGGGAGGCGGCTTCGGCGGCGGTGGCGGTATGCGCGGCGGAGGCGGCGGAGGCGGCGGAGGCGGCTTCGGCGGCGGAAGCGGTATCAACAAGTCGTGGATGGCCGGCCTTAACAGCGCCTGGGACCTGTTCGACGACAAGATGAACGTGGGCGGTAACTATGTTTACAACCAGTCCAATAGGGATGTCTTGTCAAGGAGCGTCGAGACCGACAGGTCTTTCGCGAATGGAGGTTATATGATATCCCGTGACGGAGTGGATGAACCTGGGATAAACAGTACCAACTCTTTCGGCCACAGGTTCGGGATGCGTCTTGAGCATAAGTTCAGCGAGAACACCTCCATCCTTTTCCAGCCCCAGGTCAATTTCGGGACCGGCAACTATCGCCAGTTCTCGGATTTCTCGACTGAGACGTATGATGGCTCGAACACGCTGACAAACACCAGTGACGGTTTCTCCAACAACACCGGCGACAACAAGAACTGGCAGACCAACGGATTCTTCCTCTTCCGCCAGCGTCTCGGGATGCCCGGAAGGACCATCTCCTTCAACGCCAACTACAACATCAGCCATAACCAGATGAATGGCTTCAACCAGTCCCTATCCAACAGTTGGAGTACGAAGGATGGTGATATGCAATCCATTGTCAACCAGAGGATTGACCAGCTGTCCAACAGTGCTTCCCTGTCCGGAAGACTGGTTTACACCGAGCCCCTCGGAGGAGGGTTCTACGCTTCAGGAAACTACAGCTACAATTGGAGCAAGAACAACTCCACCAAGGACGCATACGACAGCGGAACGAATGTGATCGGCGACAAGGCCCTTATCTATGATCCCAAGGGCGAGTCCAGGAACGAGACCTATTCCAGCAGCATCCTGAACAGGAACGTCAACCAGAGCGCCGGTCTGGACCTTCAGTACCAGAAGGACAAGATTCACGCGCAGCTTGGTTTCTCTGTGATGCCCAACCACATGCACAACGAGACCAACAAGGAGGTGTACGACACGACCGTCGTCAACATAGCTCCTTCCGCGATGTTCTGGTATGACATGGGAGAGACCACGAACATGAGAATCTTCTACCGCGGCCAGTCCCGGCAGCCTTCCACCACCCAGTTGATGCGTGTCCCTGACAACTCCAATCCCCGTCAGGTCTCCAGTGGTAACCCTGGTCTGGTCCCTTACTTCAACCATAACATCAACACGGAGTTCAGGATGACCAACCGCCAGACTTTCACGTCTTTCAACATCAACCTGAATGGAGGGATGGTTCAGAACCCGATAACGTCAGCGGTGCTCAGGGACAATAGGAGTGTCACATATTCTATTCCTTACAACGGCCCGAACTCCTACAACGGCGGCGCCAGGATTTTCTTCAACTCCCCGATCGCCAAGTCCAACTTCTCGGTCTTCTCGATGAGCAATGTCAATTATTCCCAGTCCACTTCATACACAGACGCGAACACGGGAATAAACATGGACAAGTATCGTAACGAGGACGGGGCTTTCACCAAGTACAAGGAATTCCTCGCTGACTACCCGGATCCTGCCAAGGCCAATATCTTTAAGGAGAATGTGACCCGCAATTTCTCTTTCAACCAGAGGCTGAGGCTCACTTATCGCAGCGATAATCTGGAGATTATGGCCGGAGGTAGCACCAGATACAGCCATATAACATATTCCGTGAATGAAGGCCAGACCGCTGTAATGGGATCTCCGAACACCGAGACTTGGACCAACAGCCTTGACGGTTCCTTCAACTGGACTTTGTCCTCCGCGGGCCTCACTTTCAAGGCTGACGCCAACTATAATTGGTATCTCAATTACACCCAGAATCCCGATCCTACCCTGATTGTCAACTTTGACATCCAGAAACTCCTGTTCAAGAACAGGGTGACTCTCGCTCTGAGGGCCTACGACCTTCTCGACCAGGCCAGGACTATCGGCGTGACCGAAAGGAATGGTGTCATCACCGAGAGCTGGAGCAACACCCTCGGCAGGTACGTGATTGTCGCCCTGACCTACCGCTTCGGCACCTTCGGAGGCCGTAACGGCAGAGGAGGCGGAATGAGAATGGGAGGCAACCGCGGTTCCGGTGGCGGCCCTGGAGGCCCCGGCGGTTTTGGCGGCCCGCCTATGGGTGGCGGACGTCCTCCGATGTAACAGACAATGACATAATAAATAAGTTAATGGCGCGGTTACCTAACGTAACCACGCCATTTCTCTATCATCGCCTTCATGTCGTCGGGGATGCCGGAGTCAAACCTCATCGTATACCCGGTCCGGGGGTGAACGAAGCCAAGGGTCTTGGCGTGAAGGGCTTGCCTCGGGCAGAGCTCGAAGCAGTTCCCGATGAACTGGCGGTACTTGGCGTAGATGGTGCCCTTGCGGATTTCCGAGCCGCCGTAGCGCGCGTCGTTGAAAAGAGGATGTCCGATATGGCTCATGTGGACTCTGATCTGGTGGGTCCTTCCTGTCTCCAGCTGGCATTGGACAACGGTGACATAGCCGAAGCGCTCCAGCACCTTGAAATGGGTGACCGCACGTTTCGCCCTCTCGTCGTCGTCAGGATAGACCTTGAAACGGAGCCGATCGTTCGGATCCCTTCCGATCGCCCCGTCTATAGTGCCCTCGTCCTCTTTGATATTCCCCCAAACTACAGCGACATACAGCCGCTCGATGCTGTGCTCGAAGAACTGCCTCGCCAGATTCATCTGCGACTCGTCGTTCTTGGCCACAACCAGCAGTCCTGAGGTGTCCTTGTCGATCCTGTGGACAAGGATCCCCATCCTCTCGTCATCGGCCCCGGAGAGTCCCAGATGAAAAGCCAAGGCGTTGACCAGGGTGCCGTCGTAATTGCCGTGACCGGGATGGACCACCATGCCGGCCGGCTTGTTAACGACCAGGAGGTCGTCGTCCTCATACACGATATCAAGAGGGATATCTTCGGGGAGTATCTCTGTGCCTCGGCGCCGGTAAGGCATCATGAAGCGGATCACATCCCCGGGACGGACTATCAGGTTGGCCTTCGCCACCTTCTCGCCGACCCTGACGTAGCCCTCCTTGATGGCGCATTGGATCCTGTGGCGTGAAGTGTCCTCCAGATGGGTGGCCATGAACTTGTCCACCCGCATGGGAGTCTGCCCGGGATCGACATTCAGCCTGAAATGCTCGAACATCCCCTGCTCGCCGTCCTCTACGAGGTCGGCTTCCTCAATGTCGAAACGGGAGAGATCCTCGTCCACGGCTAATAATTCTCCTTGATGTCCAGGGAAAGGTAGATGGTCACATCGGATCCCATGAGGACGGGAGCCTTGGAACCCGCGGGAGCCTGCTTATACACAGAGGCGGCCAGGGAGTCCGAATAGTTCTTGACCGTCTTGTCAAACACGATCTGACCGAGGTTGAGAGAGCTCTCATGGATGGCGTCCACAGCCCTCAAATATTTCATTCCCTTAACGTTAGGAATATAGGTCATGTTGTCCGACGGATTCAGGCCGGCTTGGAGATCGATCTCTGAACCGGCGTCGATCTGTGTCCCCGGTTTGATCTCGCGGTTGTGGAAGATCTGACGCAGCACATTGTTGGTGGCCATGTCGTTCACATAGATAAGTTTCCCCAGAGCCAGGCCGCGCGAGTTCAGCTCGGCCTTGGCCTGTCTCATAGAGAATCCCACTAGATTAGGCATGGTGACCTTCTTCGCCCTGGTGGCGTTAATCGTCAGCATGACTCGGCGGCCTTTTTTCACGAGTGTTCCAGCCTTGGGGTTCTGGCTGTAAACAGCGCCTTTCTCCATCCTCCTGACAAAAATCGAGTCAGTCACCTCTGTCCTGAGATGGTCGCGGGCGGCCACTCTCGAGGCCTCCTCAACGCTCATGCTGGTGAGGTCCGGCACCTCGATGGTCTGGCCATGGTGTGTCATCACGCTCAACGCGATGGTGGCGCCTATCAGAAGGACGGCGAAGAAAACCACCGCCCACAATATATTCTTAACTATCCAGTTCATTCTATTTGGATCTCATGAAGATTTGGACAGGGCAGCCCCGCAGGTCGAAATTCTCCCTGATCTTGTTCTCCAGAAACCTCTTGTACGGCTCTTTCACGTATTGGGGGAGGTTGCAGAAAAACGCGAAAGCGGGGAATCTCGTGGGGAGCTGGGTGACGTACTTGATCTTGACATATTTGCCCTTCCACGCGGGAGGGGGATAATTCTCGATCTCAGGCAGCAGAGCCTCGTTGAGCCTAGCTGTGGGGATCTTACGGGAGTAGTTCTCATAGACATGGGTGGCCGCGTCGAGAACATCAAGTATCCTTTGTTTGTTTATGACCGATGTGAAAATGATCGGGATATCGTTGAAAGGAGCCAGGCGCTTGCGCAGGGCCTGGGTGTATTCTTTCATGGTGTTGCTCTCTTTCTTGAAGAGATCCCATTTGTTGACCACCAGCACGCACCCTTTGCGGTTGCGGGTGATAAGGTTGAATATGCTCATGTCCTGCGCCTCGAGACCGGCGTTGGCGTCTATCATGAGTATGCAGACGTCGGCGTGCTCGATGGCCCTGATCGCCCGCATCACGGAATAGAACTCGAGATCCTCGTTGACCTTAGACTTGCGTCTCATGCCGGCGGTGTCCACTAGCATAAGATCGTGCCCGTACTTGTTGTAACGAGTCGAGATGGAGTCCCTCGTTGTACCGGCAACTGGCGTGACAATATTCCTTTCCTCTCCCAGGAGGGCGTTTGTCAGTGAAGACTTGCCCACATTCGGCTTTCCAACAATGGCTATATGGGGAAGCTCGGGGTGGTCGTTCTCGGCGGAGGTGTCTTCAGGAAGCATCCTGATAATCTCGTCCAGAAGATCGCCGGTTCCGCTGCCGTTAGAGGCAGAGATACTCCATACCTCCCCGAGGCCGAGGCCGTAGAACTGGTAAGAGTCGAAAACCTTCTCGCCGGTGTCCACCTTGTTGACACACAGCACCACTGGCTTACCGCAACGACGCAGCAGATCCGCTATTTGGGCGTCATAGTCCGTGATCCCGGTGGAGGCCTCCACCATGAACAGAATCAAGTCGGCCTCCTCGATGGCGATGACCACCTGTTTTCGGATGGCCTCCTCGAAGACGTCGTCCGAATCACTGGTCCAACCGCCGGTGTCGACCACGGAGAACTCCTTGCCGTTCCACTCGCATTTGCCGTAGTGGCGGTCACGTGTCACGCCGGCGGTCTCATCGACTATCGCTTGACGCATTCCCACAAGGCGGTTGAAAAGGGTGGATTTGCCGACATTCGGCCGTCCCACTATAGCTACCAGGCTCATATCTGTCAGTTTTTGTAAAATCCGCAGCCGACGCAATTCTCGCTATAGGCTCCGGAGCATGTCTGGCTCTTTTTCCCGGACCTTTCAGCCTCCATCATCTCCATCTCCTCCTCACGCGCGCATTTGATCCCCATTCTCCGCATGTTCTCGTTCTTGCTGACCTCAGTCTCCGGGAACTTGCCTTTCACGATTATCCCCACGCACATCAGGGCGATGGCGATGGCGAGAATCAGTATGGCCGCGAGAAGGGTGCGCATAGATGGAATCAGAAGATGAATTCGGTGCTGATCGGCTCGTAATTATAGACTTTGTGAATGATCGAGGCGAAGGTCGATGTCATCGAGACCACCTTGATCTTCGAAGTGTCGGCGTCTCCCCTGAGCGGTATGGTGTCCGTGACATAGACCTCTTTCAGGGACGAGGCGTTGATCCTGTCATAGGCCGGGCCTGAGAGTACGGCGTGCGTGGCGCAGGCGCGGACGCTGGCGGCACCTTTCTCCATAAGAAGGTCGGCGGCCTTGGTAAGCGTGCCGGCCGTGTCGATCATGTCGTCCACTATGACGATATTCTTGCCCTCGACATCACCGATGGCGGTCATCGATCCGATGACATTGGCCCGCTCGCGTGTCTTGTGGCAGATGATCACTGGGCAGGCGAGCTCTTTGGCGTAAGCGTTGGCCCTCTTGGCTCCTCCCATGTCAGGGGCGGCTATGGCGAGATCCTCGAGATTGAGAGACTTCAGGTACGGGATGAATACCTTGCTGGCGTAAATATGGTCCACGGGGAGGTCGAAGAATCCCTGGATCTGGTCGGCGTGCAGGTCGCATGTCATGATGCGGTCCACGCCGGCGGCCGTGAGAAGGTTGGCGACCAGCTTGGCGCCTATAGATACCCTGGGCTTGTCTTTCCGGTCCTGGCGGGCCCATCCGAAATATGGCATGACGGCTATCACCTTGTCGGCTGAAGCCCTCTTGGCCGCATCGATGGTCAGAAGGAGTTCCATCAGGTTCTCGGTAGGGGGGAAGGTGGACTGCACCACGAAAACGGTGGCGCCCCTGACACTGTCAGTGAAAGACGGCACGAACTCGCCGTCACTGAACTGGGTCACTTCGGAGTCGCCGAGATGATATTTCTCTCCGAAGCGTTCCCCGATCTTGTTCAGTCCTTCGACAACCTTGCACGCGAAGTCTCTGGAGGCTCTGCATGCGAATAATTCCATTCTGTGTTCGATGTACATGGTTAGTCCGGTTATATGTATTGTTCGATATATTCAAGAATCTCGTCCCTCCCCATCCCGGTCTCGGCGCTGGAGGCGAACATGGGGGGCATCTCCTCCCACCACTCTGAAAGGATCTCCTTGTCCTTCTCAATCTGGGCCTTCAGGGCGTTCGGACCGAGCTTGTCCCCTTTCGTGAATATGATGGCGAACGGGATGCCGTTCTCGCCAAGCCCTGACAGGAACTCGATGTCGATCTTCTGGATGTCATGCCTAGAGTCGACCAGCACGAAAAGGGAGACCATCTCCTCCGAGTTCTGGATGTAGTCGTTTATCATTTTCCGTAGCCCTTCCCTCTCGCTTTTGGATATCTTCGCGAACCCGTAACCCGGGAGATCTACAAGGTACCAACTGTCATTGATGAGGAAGTGGTTGATCAGCTTGGTCTTGCCGGGGGTGGAAGAAGTCTTGGCGAGCTTACGGTTGCCGCAGAGCATGTTGATCAGTGATGACTTGCCGACATTAGAGCGCCCGATGAAGGCGAATTCCGGCAGTTTGCGGCTCGGCTTCAAGGCCGCCTTTGCGCTGCTGCCCGCGAATTTTGCTTCGGAAATCCTCATAGTGCAAAGATAGTGGATTTTTGTTAATTTTGTAAGAGACAATCTATAGATTGACGATGGATTCGGAATACATGGAGTTGGTCGATCTGGCCGAGCTTCTGAGGGAGGAAGTGGAGGCCGGGTTCCCTGGTCCCGTATGGGTGAAGGCCGAGATCAGCGGCCTGAGCCTCAAACGGAACGGGCACTGCTATATCGATCTCTCCCAGAGTGTCCGTGGGACTGTCGTCGCCAAAGTCAGGGCCACGGTCTGGGCCTCAAGATGGAATTACATCGACCAGTATTTCAAAAGCGTGACCGGCTCTCCTCTGGATGTGGGCATGGAGGTGCTATTCCGCGCCCAGGTAAATTATCACCCCGTCTACGGGCTCTCGCTGGACATTGACGAGATCAACCCGGATTTCACCCTCGGGGCGGGCGAGAGGCGTCGCCGTGAGACTATTGACCGTTTGGAGAAAGAGGGGCTGCTGGATCTTCAGAAAGAGCTTGCCCTGCCGGAGTTGCCGTACCGTCTCGCCGTCATCTCGGCGTCGGGCGCCGCCGGTCTCGGCGATTTCAAGCGTCATCTCCTTGACAATGAATATGGTTTCGTCTTCGAGGTGGAGCTTTTCGAGGCCTTGATGCAGGGTGAGCGGGCCGCCGGATCGATAATCGCCGCCTTGGATGGGATCGAGGCTCCCGGGAACAAGTATGACGCCGTCCTGATACTGCGTGGCGGAGGGTCCGATTTCGACCTGGCCTGCTTCGATGACTATGACCTGGCCGCCGCGATCGCCCGCTGTCCGATTCCCGTTTTCACGGCGATCGGCCATGAGAAAGACTATCACGTCGCGGACATGGTGGCGAACACCTTCGTGAAGACACCGACAGCTCTGGCAGATCTCTTTCTGGACTGTATTGTCGCCGAGGACCAGAGGATATCATCCCTTGAGACCAGGACCCGGTTGGCTTTCTCGGGACGTCTCTCGGCGATGTCATCAAGGCTTGACCTGATGATGAATAGCGTGCTCCACGCCGCCCTGACGAGGGTTTCCGAGGCGTTCCACCGTCTGGACCTGTTGGAGGCCAAAATATCCTCGGCCGATCCACGGAATATTCTGGATAAAGGATACTCTTTGGTTTTGGACAGCCACGGGATAAAGATGACCTCCGCGTCAAGTGTAAGCCCCGGCGACACCATCCGTGTTCTCTTCCCCGACGGAGTCATCCACGCGACTGTCGATGACACTCTTCGAACAGGCGATGACGGCATATCGCCTCCAGAACCGCCGCTTCGCGGCCCCACCGCTCGCGTCTCCAAGCGCCGCTCCGGTCCCCCCTCTTAACGTGCCGAGGGTGGCAGTGGTTCCCGGAGGCGATATGCCGTCACCACCTGTTATCCAGAGCGAAGCGAGACGGTCAAGGGAGGACTATCCTTACCGCTTCGACAATAATGGACGAGAAGAATATAAATGATTGATAATTAATAAAATAGATATGTCAGAAAAGAAGTTTGACTACAGTAAGGCGATGGCCGAGCTTGAGGAGATCGCCGCGAAGGTCGAGGACCCGAAAACCAGCCTTGACGACATAGGTACCCTGATAGGGCGTTCGAAAACACTGATAGAACAGTGCAGGAACTACCTGCGCTCAGTCCGGGAATCAATAGGGGAGGAAGGGTGATGAAGGAGATCTACTTTGCCGGCGGCTGTTTCTGGGGTGCCGAGCACTATTTCAGGAATATCGAGGGAGTGGTTGACTCCGAGGTAGGCTTCGCCAACGGCGACATACCCTCTCCCACTTACGAGCAAGTATACACAGACACCACCGGCCACGCGGAGACCGTCAGGGTGGTGTACGACCCCGGGCGTCTGCCCTTGGCGGAACTTGTCGAGGATTATTTCCAGGCCATTGACCCGCTCAGCGTGAACAAACAGGGCGAGGATAGCGGAACCCGTTACAGGACTGGTGTTTATTACAAGAACCCGGAAGATTTGGTGACCATTAAAGCGGTCTTCGACAAGGTCGCGAGGGAATATTGCAGGCCTCTCGCCGTGGAACTTGAGCCGCTCCGTAACTTTTATCCGGCCGAAGGCCGCCATCAGGACTATCTTGTGAAAAACCCGGACGGATATTGCCATCTCCCGCTGAAGTTATTCAGATACCCCCGCCTTGTCAGTGACCTCAGGGCGCTTCTCGGGGATGAGACCGACCTTGTCGCCCGGATGTCCAACGCCGCCGCCCTCCTGAAAGAGAGAATGGGCTTTTTCTGGACAGGTTTCTATATGGTCGACAAGTCCGCTGACGAATTGGTTCTAGGCCCCTTCCAGGGCCCGGTCGCCTGCATGAGAATCGGCTACGGCAAGGGAGTGTGCGGCACGGCGTGGAAAGAGGCGAGGACGATAGCCGTCCCCGACGTCGAGGCTTTCCCCGGCCATATAGCCTGCTCCTCGCTGTCCCGCTCCGAGGTAGTCGTCCCAATATTCAGGAACAACGAGGTCGCGGGCGTCCTTGACATCGACAGCGTCGAGCTCTCAACCTTCGACCGCGTCGACGCCTACTGGCTCGGGAAACTGGTGGAAATCCTTTAATCGATCTTGAAACCGGCGATTTCTTTGTTAAGCCGCTCGAGGATGGAGATCTTGGTGTTGTAAAGGTCATCAGAGATGTCCACCTTGTAGTAGTGGGGGTTGATAAGCCGCCTCTCGGAAGGGCTGAAATGGGCCAGTGTGTCGTTGAAGTAGGCTTTCTTCTCCATTAAGCCCCGCTTGACCGAGAGATCTTTCCCGTCTTTGATCACTTGATCCTGAAGTGTCCTCCATGAATATGACCCGGCCTCGAACGTCTTGTGCTTGAAGCGGTCCGCCTCGTCGAATATCGTGAACTCCTCGCCGGCCTCTATCTTTCGGGCGATGGAATCTCCTCTTAGGCAAGTCACGTCCGCCTTATTTGTCTCCCCGTTGTCCGGATCTTTCTTGATTATCCTGTAAGTGACCTGGAATCCCGGGTTGATAAGCTTGATTGTGTCCTCAGAACGCTTGAGCACGGGCTCGCCCCCGATCTGGACAAGTTTATAGACGTTCCCGAAGCAAGGGGCAGCCTTGCTGGTGGCGATGGCGTCACCGACACCATAGCAGTCGATGCATGCCCCCTGGCGCTCCAAATCGGTGATAAGATATTCATCCAAAGAATTGGTGGCGAATATCTTGCACTTCCTCATACCGTGGGCGTCCAGGATCCTCCGGACTTTTTGGGAAAGGTAGGCGAGGTCGCCGCTGTCCAGACGGATACCGTAGCCGGGCGTGTAATTGTCGTCGATGCCGCTTTCCCTGAAAGCCCTGATGGCATTGAGGACGCCGCAGCGAAGAGTGTCGTAAGTGTCTATCAACAGGATCAGGTTCTCGCCCTTATGGGTCTCGCAATAATCAGTGAAAGCCTTGTGCTCTCCCTCCACGCCGCTTCCGTAAGATGTGACGAAACTGTGGGCCATGGTCCCGGTGGAGGGGACCTCGTTCATAACGCCGGTCAGGATATTCGAGGTGCTCGCGCAGCCGGCTATGATAGCCGCTTTGGCGCCATAAGTGGCGGCCCAAGGGCCGTGGGCCCTGCGGGAACCGAACTCGCTGACTGGCTTGTCGGTGGCTCTGCACACTCTCGACGCCTTGGTGGCCACGGCCATCTGGTGGTTCATTATGCAAAGCATCGGGGTCTCCAGGACCTGAGCCTCGATAAGTGGCGCTTCCACTATGATGATCGGCTGGTTGGGGAAAACGATCTCTCCCTCTCGCATAGCCCAGACATTCCCCGTGAACCTCATCTTCGCCAGATGCTCCCGGAATTCCGCGTATCCCTCCCCGGGCAGGAACTTCTCGAAAAAAGAGGGGTCGGCGTTCCCGAGGTTAAGGATACATTCGATCACCTCATCTGTGCCGCTGCAGACCGCCCAGTTGTTGTTCTCGGGCGCCACCCGGTAGAACATGTTGAACACGGCGGTCTCATTCTTTCGGCCGGTCTCGAAGAATGACTTTCCCATGGTGTACTGGTACTTGTCAGAGCAGTAGGAATAGTTGAACATTTGCTATAGTATATTACTAATTATCAGTTGGTTCCATTTCGCTTAGGACAATCTCGAGTATTTTCCTGGCGGGACTTTCGTCTCCCGAGGCCACAAGTGTCACATCGGGATAGGGGGGAGTCCCGTCTTCCCGGACGAGCCCCTCGCTCTTCATCACATCCTCGAGATGCCGGGCCACGGCCGGGGCGGGGTCGATCACCTGGACCGACGGTCCCGCTATCCTCTCGATCACCGTCCGCAGGAACGGGTAGTGGGTGCATCCCAGAACAATCCTGTCGGCCCCCTCGTCAAGCAGGGGCTGGAGGCTTTCCCGTACTGTCTCCTCGGCTTCCGGCCCGTCGAGTACTCCTCTTTCCACGAGTTCCACAAACCCCTTGCCGACCCTCTCGGCTATCCTCACGTCGTCCTCGTACAACCCCTTGGTGGTTAGATATTTGGATCCTTTTAAGGTGCCGGCTGTGGCGAGCACTCCAATCACTCCGGTCTCGGAGCTCAGGGCCGCCGGTTTCACGGCCGGCTCCATGCCGATGAACTTGACCTGATACTCTTCCCTGAGCGTCGATATGGCGGCGGCGGTCGCCGTGTTGCAGGCCACGACAATGATATCGGCACCCTGAGACAGGAGATAATCTGTCACGGCCCGTCCTCTCTTCCTTATGAAACCGGGTGTCTTTTCCCCGTACGGGCAGAAGGCGTTGTCGGCGAAATAGAGATACCTCTCCTTTGGGAGGAGTCTCAGAATCTCCCTCAGGACAGAGAGGCCGCCGGAGCCGGAATCGAAAATGCCGATCATATCACAAATATACTTATATTCCCGGAAAAGAGATTAAATTATTAAATTCGCGTAATGATCGCTTAATTAAAGAGGAATCGTGAAATGAGATTAATATATCGTTTTCTGTTGATATTCGCCATGACGGCGGCCGTCCTATCCGCCTGTGGGGAGAAGGAAGAGCCGAACCAGGGCCAGAATCAGGGACAAGGGCAAGGTCAGGTGAGCCAGAAGCCTTCCGAGGAGATCCGGCAGGCCGACCAGTTCGCCACGGACCTGTACAGTGTCTATTATCTTTGGAACAAGGAGATCGGCAATGACATAAAAAGGCTTGATCCGGACACTTGCAAGTCCCCTGTCGATGTTGTCCAGCAAATCCGTTTTCACAAGGCCGGCAAAGAGGTGGATCATTGGACCCAGTTGACCAATAATCTCGGTGAAATGACCAGTTCCGTCCAGGGACTCGGCCTCACTTACGGCTATGAGCTGCAAGCCGGCCGGATCGCCAACAAGGACGGGGTATATTTCCTTCTTGTCTGCTATGTCGTGAAAGATGGCCCAGCCGAGAAGGGAGGCTTGAAGAGAGGGGATATCATCATGACCATTGACGGCGAGGAGATCACCTCATCCAATATCTACGACGCTCTTTACACCAAGACCGTGAGCCTCGGTATCGCCCACCTGACCGGTGAAGGCTATCTCGGCGCGGTGGAGAAGGAGGTTACCCTGGCCGCCGCGGACATGTGGGAGGATCCCATACTTTTGAGCAAGACTTTCGACGTGAATGGGAAGAATGTGGGCTACCTGGTTTACAATTCCTTCGACCTGAGGTCCTCTTCCATGCTTCCAGATGTGTTCAGGAAGTTCAAGAAGGATGGGATCGAGGAGCTGATTCTGGATTTAAGATACAATGGCGGTGGTTATGTTTTCACTGAACGCGAACTTGCGTCAATGATAGCACCTATCGCGAATGTGATTGCCGGAGATGTGTTCCAGACCGAGGTTTACAATTCAATCCTGGAAGAGGAGTGGAAGAGGCTGGGAGATGATACTAACACGTATTTCTCGACCAAGCACTATTACAAGGATGAGGATAACCTCATTGACGAAGATATCACCGACGCTAACCCTGGAATCAAGAAACTGTACGCGATTGTCTCCAGCGGCTCCGCCTCCGCCTCGGAAGGGTTGATAATCGGGCTGGGGCCTTACATGAGCGTTACCCTTGTCGGCCAGCAGACCTACGGGAAGTATTGCACTGGCTGGATGATCTCTCCCCAACAGCTCTACGGGTCCACCTCGACTTTCGACTACTCCAAGATAACCAAGTGGGGCATGTATGTGATGATCAGCAAGTTCGCCGACAAGAACCGCCAAAACTCCGCCGAGCCGGACGGTATCCCCGTGGACATCGAGGCCGAGGACAACCCCTTTGACGGCTTCCAGCTCGGCGATGAGAACGAGACCATGCTGAAGGCGGCTTTGAAGGCGGCCGGAAAGACATATGTCGAGACCAAGGCCGCTGAGCAAGGGAAACCTTACCGTACCGAGCTTCTAGAGAAGGATGTGCCCAGAGGCATCCTTATCAAGACTGACCTTCCCGCCCCTATTGACCTTTCAATTGTCCGTCAATGATCACAAGGGAGCAGATAGAGGTCCTGAAAGAACGCCTGAAGGCCCTGAACGAGTGTCTGGATATTTCCGGGAAGAGGGAGCAGGTCTCGCTTCTCCAGAAGAAGACCGAGTCGCCGGATTTCTGGAACGACCCGAAGGCCGCCGAGACCTTCATGAAAAATCTCAATGGCATCAAGTCTTGGGTCACCGCCTACGACAAGGCCTTCTCCGAGACCGAGGATGTGGATGTCCTCTATGATTTCGCCAAGGAGAGTCTTGAGGGCCGGGCCGAGGAAGCCGGCCCCACGCCGGAGTCCTTGGAGCTCGACCAGGCTTATTCCCTGGCTGAAAAGGACATAGAGGCCCTTGAGATGAGGAATATGCTCGGGTCCGAGGGCGATAATATGGGCGCCATACTGACAATCAACTCCGGCGCCGGAGGCACCGAGGCCAACGACTGGAGCTCCATGCTGATGAGGATGTACCTCCGCTGGGGCGAGAGGAACGGCTACAAGACCGTCATCACCGACATCCAGGACGGTGACGAGGCCGGGGTGAAATCCGCCACGATCGAGTTCGACGGGGAATACGCCTACGGCTACCTCAAGGCCGAGAACGGCGTCCACCGCCTTGTCAGGATATCCCCGTTCAACGCCCAGGGCAAACGTCAGACGACCTTCTCTTCCGTGTTCGTTTATCCCCTCGTGGATGACACCATCGAGGTCAACGTCGACCCTTCCAGACTGTCCTGGGACACATTCAGGGCCGGAGGACACGGCGGTCAGAACGTTAATAAGGTCGAGTCCGGTGTGCGCCTGCGTTATCTGTATCAAGATCCGGACACCGGTAAGGAGGAGGAGATCCTTATAGAGAACACCGAGACACGCGACCAGCCGAAGAACCGTGCCAAGGCCTTGCTGCTCCTTCGCTCGAGGTTGTACGACATCGCCATGAAAAAGAGGCAGGAGGAGAGGGACAAGCTGGAAGGACAGAAAAAGAGGATAGAGTGGGGCTCCCAGATCCGCTCTTATGTGCTTCATCCCTACAAGATGGTAAACGACCTTCGGACCGGCTACAAGACCGCGGACACCCAGGGGGTCCTTGACGGCGACCTTGGGGAGTTCATGAGGCGCTACCTGATGCAGGAGGGTGCGGGAGGCGCTGTCGAACCCGTGGAAGATATTGAATAATAATTAATTAATTAATATTGATATGGCAGAGTTTAAGTACGCTCCTATGTTCCAGTTGGGACCGGACACGACAGAGTATTACAAGATTCCCGGGTCTGAGAAACTCGTGAAGACAACCAAGTTGGCTGACGGAAAGGTTATTCTCGAGGTTTCCCCCGAAGCGCTCACGCTGGTGGCGCGGCAGAGTTTCCACGATTGCCAGTTCATGCTCAGAAGAGCGCATAACGAGCAGGTGGCGGCTATCCTGAACGATCCTGAAGCCTCTGAGAATGACAAATACGTCGCCTTACAGTTCTTGCGTAACGCTGAGACTTCCGTGAAGGGGATCCTGCCTTTCTGCCAGGACACCGGAACCGCCATCATCCATGGCGAGAAGGGCCAGGGAGTCTGGACGGATTTCGAGGACGAGGAGGCTTTGAGCCTCGGTGTATTCGACACTTACACCCAGGAGAATCTCCGGTACAGCCAAAACGCCCCTCTGAACATGTACGATGAGGTCAACACCAAGTGCAACCTGCCCGCACAGATTGATATCGAGGCCGTAAGAGGCTCTGAGTATCGTTTCATCATGGTCGCAAAAGGTGGCGGATCGGCCAATAAGACATATTTCTATCCGATGACAAAGGCCACGATCCAGAATGAAGGGACTCTCCTTCCTTTCCTCGTCGAGAAAATGCGTTCCCTTGGCACCGCGGCCTGTCCTCCTTACCATATCGCGTTCGTGATCGGCGGCACTTCCGCTGAGAAGAACCTGCTGACAGTCAAACTCGCCAGCATCAAGTTTTATGATTCTCTTCCCACAACGGGAGACGAGACAGGCCGCGCTTTCCGCGACATCAATCTAGAGAACAAACTCCTCGTGGAGGCTCAGAAGATCGGTCTCGGAGCCCAGTTCGGCGGCAAATATCTCGCCCATGACATCCGTGTCATACGCCTTCCCAGACATGGCGCCAGCTGCCCGATCGGTATGGGCGTCAGTTGCTCGGCCGACCGCAATATCAAGAGCAAGATCAATTCCGACGGCGTTTGGATCGAGAAGATGGATTCCAATCCTTCAGAGTTTATTCCTGAAGAGTATCGTCGTCCCGGAGAGGGCCCTAAGGGTATTGTCATAGACCTTGACAAAGGAATCGATTCCGTGAGGGCTGAACTGACCAAGTATCCGGTGGGCACCAGAGTCAACCTTAACGGCACTATCATAGTCGCCCGTGACATCGCTCACGCCAAATTGAAGGCTCGTTTGGACGCCGGGGAAGAGATGCCCGCCTATTTCAAGGATCATCCCATCCTATACGCTGGTCCGGCCAAGACTCCCCAAGGTTATCCTTGCGGCAGCATGGGACCCACCACGGCCAATCGTATGGATCCTTATGTGGATGAGTTCCAGGATCATGGAGCTGCCCTTGTGATGATAGCCAAGGGCAATCGCTCCAAAGTCGTCACCGACGCCTGTCTCAAGCATGGGGGATTCTATCTCGGCACTATCGGCGGCGTGGCTGCCGTTCTCTCACAGAGCAGCATCCGTAGCATAGAGTGCGTGGAGTATCCCGAGATCGGCATGGAGGCCATCTGGAAGATCCGCGTCGAGGACTTCCCGGCCTTCATCCTTGTCGATGACAAGGGCAACGATTTCTTCAAGAAACTGGGCCTCTAGACCAGAGTCACCACCTCACTTCGCGAAGGTAAACCTGCCGGGACCCTTCGTGTACTGAATTGAAAGCAAGCTGTTTCCCGTCGCTTCTCCACCTCGCGTGGAGATCGCAGCGGGAATACTGCTCTTTGTATTCCTCCGGGACGAGGAATCTCCCTATGGGCAGGATGGCGTCGTCCTCGAGCCTCACAAGGACCCAAGAGCGGTAGCCGTCGCTGTTCCAGTAGCCTTCCGTGCTGATGAACTTCCCGTCAGGCGAGAAGACGCAGTGACCGTCCCAGTCCAATATTCCCGGAGCGATGTGGCGGACCTTGTCCTCCTCCCCGACTTTGAATATCGTGTGGCCCCAGCACTCGCCCCCGTCCCAGCAGGCTGTCACGGCCAGGGTCTCGTCGTCCTTCCAGTTGAAGTGCGAGCCCTTCCAGCCGTCCGGGAAACAACGCCTTAGCTCGGTCCCGTCGGTGTTGATCGTGAAGGAAACGGTGTCCCAGCTGTAGATGTGACCTCTTTTCTCAAGCTGCGAGTGGAAATCCTCTACCGTGCGCGCTAGGAAGAATATCCTCTTGGCGCAGGGGCTGATGATGGTGTGGCAGAAATACGCCAGCCCGTCCTCCTTTGTGATCTGAGGCATGAGCGAGCGGGCCTGGGCGATCGAGAGGATGAGCTTGTATTCCCCGGTTTTGAGGTTGACGAGCCACAGACCGTCATCCTCCGGCCAGATCACATCCTCTTTGGCGTCCTGCCCTTCCCCGGCGTACCCGTAATCTGGCCGGCAGAGCCTCAGGCGGGCGTAGTTGACGCTGACAGCCCATTCACCGGAAGGGTCCACCGCGCTGACCGGCATAGGGACGATACTCTCTTCCCCGGTCCTCCAATCCAATATCACCGTCACGAACTTCCCTTCACGGCAGTCATTGAACAGGCACTTCCCGTCCGGCAGCCAATGGAACATGGCTGCCTCCTGGAAGTTCCAGCAAACGGTTTTGGAAATCGGGATCAGCTTGTTGTTGTCCTTAAGGTCCACAAGCGCGATGACCGCGGTGTCCTCAGCCTCGGCCAGCCTTCCGTTGAAGTTCACTTCCAGAACCCCGACATAGCGGTTGTCTGGGCTCCAGGCGTTGATACCGAAATAGTTGGCCAGCAGATGGTCGTTAGGTCCCTTGGTGATGGAATATGGTTCCCCGACCTCGGGGAAAGACGTAGGCTGACGGTGGCAGCCTGTGAGAGCGAGCGCCGCCGCCAACAACAGCCCGAGAATTAAGGATCCCCGTCTTTTCATTAACCTATTCCTTAGAGAACGAATAGGGTTTGTCTTCAGGAGCCACGCCGCGTGAGAAATTGGGCGTGGGACTCATTTTGTATAAAATCCTCGCGCCGCCAGTCAGGTCTCCGTGTTTGAAGAAGTTCTTGCCCCAGGCTTTCCCGTTCAGCCGGATCCCGTCGATGTAGTAGTTGTCCGTCGAGTTGTCAGGGGCCTCGAGGACAATCCTGTTGCCGTTCGGGAGCGACACCGTGGCTTTCTTGAAGAGTGGCGTGCCGATGGCGTACTCGTCAGAGGCGGGGCAGACCGGATAGAATCCCAAGGCTGAGAACACGTACCAGGCCGAGGTCTGCCCGTTGTCCTCATCGCCGCAATAGCCGTCGAAGTTGGAGTTGTAGAACTTGTTCATGACCTCACGGATATGGGCCTGGGTCTTCCAAGGCTGGCCTCCCCAGTCGTACATGTAGAGCATGTGCTGGATCGGCTGGTTGCCGTGGGCGTAGTTGCCCATATTCATGACCTGCATCTCCCGGATCTCGTGGATGGGGAAACCGTAGTAGCTGTCGTCGAAAAGCGGCGGGATGGTGAACACGCTGTCAAGCATGGCCACAAATTCGTCTTCCCCTCCCATCAGGTCAACTAGTCCCTGGGGGTCGTGGAAGACGCTCCAGGTGTAGTGGAGACTGTTGCCCTCGGTGAAGTCACCGCCCCATTTGAGTGGACTGAATGGCCTGCTGAATGAACCGTCGAGATTCTTCCCGACCATGAGCTTATACTCGGGATCGTAGAGATTCCTGTAATTCATCGCGGCCTTGGCGTAAGGGGCGAGTTCCTCCTCGCTCTTGCCCAGAGCCTTGCCGAAGGTGTAGATGGCCCAGTCGTCGTAGGCGTACTCAAGCGTGCGGGCGGCGTTTTCCCTGATTCCCACATCGCAGGGGACGTAGCCAAGGCTGTCGTAATACTCCCAGCCGAGCCTTCCTGTCGAGGAGACAGTCGGATGGACAGCGTGTGCGCCATGGGTGACGGCTTTCCAGAGTTCCTCCGCGTCGTAGCCTCTCAGTCCCTTGATGTATGCGCCGGCGACGACGGAGGCGGAGTTGTTACCGACCATGCAGCCCCTGTGTCCCGGGCTTGCCCACTCTGGCAGGAAACCGCTCTCCTTCCATGTGTTGACGAGGCCTTCCTGCATCTTCACCTCCTGGTCGGGATAGACCAGGTCAAGCAGGGGGAACAGGCTTCTGAAAGTGTCCCAGAAACCGGTGTCCCCGAAGAGATAGCCTTCGTGGACCTTACCGTCGAAGGGACTGTAATGGACTCTTTCCCCTTTGGCGTTAATCTCGGAAAGGTCACGCGGGAAAAGAACCGAGCGGTAGAGGCAGGAGTAGAAGGTCCTGAGATTGTCCACGTTGTCATCCTCGACCTTGATCCTTCCAAGCACCTCGTTCCACCGTTCGCGGCCGGCCTCGACAATCTCGTCGAAAGACTTGGCTTTAAGTTCCCCGAGATTGATTTCCGCCTGGTTGGAACTAATGAACGAAGAGGCGACCCCGAGGTTCACCTGCTGGCCTTTGGACGTCTTGAAACCTACCATGGCGATGCTGCCGTCAATGGTCACGACATCGAAAGGAGTGTCACAGATAACCACGAACCAGTTGCGGAAGTTCTCTGTCACGCCTCCGTGGTTGGCGGTTGAATATCCTATGATGGCGCTTCTCTCTTTGTCGATCTCCACGAAGCCTCCCTTGAAGGCGTCCACCACCAGATAGGAAGTGTCTTTCTGGGGATATGTCAGCCTGAAGACCGCCGCTCTCTCGGTGGGGGCCATCTCGGCGAGGACGTCGTGCTCCGCGAGGTAAACGCTGTAGTAATACGGCTTGACGGTCTCGGCCTTATGCGAGAACCAGCTCTGGCGTCCCTCCTCGTCATAGACAGGGCCCGTGGTCACGGGCATGATCGAGAACGAGCCATAGTCGTTGATCCAAGGGCTGGGCTGATGGGTCTGCTTGAGTCCCCTTATCTTTGTGGCGGAATAGGTGTAAGTCCATCCGTCCCTGTTACGGCCGGTCTGGGGAGTCCAGAAATTCATTCCCCAGGGCAGGGCTATGGCGGGATAGGTGTTGCCTGTGGACAGCTCGTATGTGGAGGCTGTTCCGGTTAAAGGGTTCACATAATCGACCGGGTCAAGATTTGATGCCGTGTCGTTGGGACCGCCACAGGCGGCCATTAGGGCGGCGAGACCCAAGGTCAGGAGAATGAGTGTCTTTTTCATGATTATGGTCCGTTTTATCATTTCCAGCGGAATATGGCGCAGTCGCCTTTCTCAAGATTGAAGGTTCCTTCTTTCGGGATTCTGACAGCCTTGCCGTCCCTCCCGACTTGTTTGACGGGGACATTGAACGCTATATCATAGTCGAAAGCCTCGTCAAGGCTCCGGTTCACGATCATCAGATAAGTCCAGCCCTTGTTCTCGAACAGGGACACCACAGCACCCTTGCTGTGTGTGTCAAAGGTTTTGACTTGGGCGGGGAGCTCCTCCAAAGGGGTGACTCCGGGAGGAAGAGTCTCGCCTGTATGCCTGACCCAGAGGACTTTAGCTCCCATGAACACATCAGCCCTGGCTTGCAGCTCGCTGTTCATGTCCTTCACGATGTCATAAATCTCTGACCTTTCGCCGGTCTCGCCGATCGGGGCGTTATGGAAGTCCCAGGTCCCGGGCGTGGGGCACCAATAGGTGAAATACTGAAGCCCCTGGGCACCGTAGGCCAGATCGGTGTAGAACTGAAGCCGGAGCGACTCGATAGTGGCGGAAGGATAGGGGTAATGGGCCGTGGAGAGGGCAAACGCCCAGAAAGGGAGTCCGGCCTTCCCGGCCTCTTCGGAGACCACCTCGAGATTGGACCACCAGGTGTGGCGGATCCCCTCCACCGTCACCGGGTAATAGTCAAAAGACAGTAGGGGAAGCCCCACCTCCTCGACGAACCTGTGGACGTATTCAGTATAAGTGCAGCCGAGGATCTCGTCCGGGGCGTAGTTCGGGAACAGGTTCAGGTACAGGGGGTGAGTGTCATCCGCCGACTTGATCTTTCCGGCCCACTCCGCCAGGGCGGGGAAGTCCAGGGCCGATGGCTCGTCCCTGAGGAAATAGCCGTAAAGAGCGGGATGGTCCTTGACTATTCTGACTGTCTCTTCCGGATCGGTAGACAGCTCTTGGCAGGTGAACATTATCTTCACCCCGGTCTTCTCTCCGAGGTCTAGCGCCTTGAGAGCGTCCTCTAACGTGCCGATATGGGAGAAGTTGATGTTGAATCCGGCGTCGGCAAGCTCCTGATAGGTCTCTTCAGAGGCGTACTCGGCAGGAATGCTGTACCAGGCCAGGATCGGGATTATCTCCTTTTCCCCGGAGCATGACACCATTGTGAAGACGGCGGTCGCCAGCGCGGCCAGAATCTTGGTTATTCTCATATCAATAAGTCTTTGAGGGTCATTTGGTCCGGAATATCACCTCATCTCCAGGACTGATGTGGTAAGTGGCCGGGTTCTTGCCTATTCTCACATACATGCCTTCGCGGTCCACCTCTCTCGCCACTTTCTTGAAGGATATGTCGAGGTCGACCGTCTTCTCTATGCTGGTGCTGACCAGGACGAGGAACCTTTTACCCTCTTTCTCTATCTGGGAGACGAGGAGCCGGCCACCGTGGGTGTCCATCGCGGAGACGCCCTCGGGGAGTCCCTCAAGAGGCTTGGTCCCCTCGGGGATGTCATTCCCGGTGAAACTGACATCCTTGACAATGGAGCCGATGAAAACCCCGGCCCTTGACTGCAATTCCTTGTTCAAGGCTTTGACTTTACCGTACATGGGATTCCGCCTCCCGTCGTGGGAGATGGGGCCGTCGTGGTAGTTGAAGGGATCGGAGGGACCGGGCGACCAATAGGTGAAATACTGAAGGCCGGACGCCCCGTAGGCCAGGTTCGTGTACATCTCAAGCCTCAGGTCACGGGGTTGAGGCATGGGGTAATGCCAGTGGGGGACGCACATCGCGAACGCCCAGAAAGGAAGGCCGTGACTGGCGGACTCGTCACGGATAACCTCCAGATTGTCATACCATTCCTCGTGTAATCCGTCATTCTTGACGGGGTAGTGGTCGAAGGACACCAGAGGCAGGCCCACTTCCTCGATGAAACGGTGGACATAGTCCCTGTAATCCTTAGCCCCGATGAGCGGAAGGTCGATGGCGTTGGGGAACAGGTTCAGGTAGAGGGTGTGAGTGGAGTCCGCTTCCTCAATCCTCCTCGCCCAGGCGGCCAGGCCTGGGAATTCCCCGCACCAAGGCTCGTCCTTGAGGAAATAGCCGTAGAGGGCGGGATGGTCCTTGACTTTCCTGACCGTCTCCCCGGTGTCCGTGGAGAGCTCGGAGCAAGTGAACATGATCTTGACACCGGTTTTCTCTCCTAGCTCGAGGGCTTTGAGGGCGTCCTCCAGCCTGCCGATATGAGAGAAGTTGATGTTGAACCCGGCGTCGGCCAACTCCTGGTAGGTCTCAAGAGAAGCGTAGCCTGCGGGGATGCTGTGCCACGCCATGATCGGGATAACCTCCCCGTTCTCCGTGCATGGACCCTCGACTTTGCCTCTGGCGGGAAGCGCCGGGTTCAAGGCGGCGGCCCGGAAAGCCTCGATCTTGTCCTCTGGGATACCGATATGATTAATGAAATAGTCCTCGAACTTATCCCTCAGGTTATCCCCTTCCCGGTCAAGGATGTAAGTGACCATGTGCTTGTAGGCGTCCGGGTCATTCCGGCGGCGACGGCCGTAGGTTGAGAACGAGGTCAGCTCATGTTCTTTCGATAGAGACTCCTCGGGGACTCCCAAAAGCCCTTCCAGAAGGAAACAAGTCGTGCCGGTGCGGTCGGCTCCGGCGGCGCAGTGGATGTAGCAGGGCTCCCCGGCGATGACATGATCCATGACAAAGGAGAGCATATTCCTCCACGCGGTTGTGTCGGCGTTGCCGGGGTCGTAGAGGTTGACAGGCATATGCGCGTATTCAACCCCCTCTCCCAGAGGAGTGTAGTACAAGTCGTCCGAGGGGTCGTCAGGGGTCCCCCCGTCAAGCTCGCTGTCCCAGCGAAGGTCCACGTCAGCCTTGATCCCGAGCCGGCCCTTCATCAAGTCAATGTCGGCCTCGGTCGGCGGATCCTGGCGGTTCATCTGCCCGCCTCGGAATATCAGCCCGTATTTGATGGTCTTCCCGTCGGCGGTTTTCCATCCGCCGATGTCCCGGACATTGTGAAGGGCGTCGGTCCGGATCATCCTCAAAGGCCCCTCGGCTTTTAATATGCCGCGGGCTAGGGAGAGCCTCTTGCCTTCCTTCACCCCATCAACCCGGAAATGGTACTCTTTTCCCGGGACAAGGTTGAAAACAGGCTCCGAGACAGCGTCTGGTGACAGTTCGGAGGAGATGACAGGATCCTTCATCTTTTTGTCAGCCGAGACAAGAAGGGTGATCTTGTCAAGTCCCCCGGGATTATCCCAATTCACGACTAGAGGGGAGGGCTGGTCTTTCCGGAAATCCGTCTTCAGAGTGTCAAACGCGTCGATGGCGGTGCCTTCGTAGTCACATTCCAGATACTTGACAGTCTCCAGATATTCCTTGGCTATCTCGTTCTCCCCGCTCCCGGAGACAACGACCGGAGCGGGCCCTCTATCGCGGCAGGCGATTGCCAGAAAGGCTGTGACGGCCAGCGGGGACAGTTTTGAGAGGCGCATGGAACTACTTGACTTTAATGGAGTTGAGTAGGTCGAGTTTGCCGTTGTCAACCAGGTGGATAATCAGCTCGCCGAAAAGGGTATTTTGCCAGGCGAACCAGGCGCGGGTGAACTTCTTGGCGTCATCCTTATAGAAAGACTCGTGCATGAAACCGGTCCCGGCGTCTGTCTTCATCAAGGTCTCGACGCACCATTTGATCTCCGCGTCATCCTGGGAGGTGAAAGCCTTCATCATAATGCTCATTGGCCAGATGTAATCGTAGCCGATGTGCGGCCCGCCGATTCCCTCTCCGGCGGCGCCCTTGAAGAAATAGGGGTTGTCCTCGCTCCAGACAAAACGGCGGGTGTTCTGGTAGATGGGGTCATTGATGTCCACGTCGCCGAGGTATGCCATGGCGAGAAGGCTGGGAACGTTGGAGTCGTCCATCAGAAGCCTGTTGCCGAAACCGTCCACCTCGTAGGCGTAGATCTTCCCGTACTTGGGATGGTCGTAGATGGCATATTCCTTAAGGGCTTTCTCGACCTCGTCGGCGAGAGCCTCGCACTCAGCGGCGAGTTTCGGGTCTTTATTGACAGTTGTCAGGATCTCGGAGGCCTTGCGCAATGAAGTGACGGCGAAGAAGTTGGACGGCACAAGGAATTCGAACATCGTGGCGTCGTCGGAGGGACGGAACGCCGAGGCGATCAGTCCGCAAGGCTTCACAGGGTTGCCCCTGCCGTCGTTGGACTTGGTGTCGAACTGGCGGTCCGTTACCCTGGCGAAACGGTACGGCCCTGGTCCGTCCTTGCGCTGCTGCTCCTTGAAAGTCTTGAGGGTCGCTTTGATGGCCGCCAGCCATTTGTCACCGAACACCGAGTCGTCCCCGGTGACCTTCCAGTATTGATAAGCCAGACGGATAGGATAGCAATGAGAGTCGATCTCCCATTTACGCTCATGGTCCCAAGGATTCATGTCTGTCAGGTCTGATTCCCACTCGCTTCCCTTGGGGCCGTCGTTGAAGGCGTTGGCGTAAGGGTCCAGGTCGATCAGAGTGAACTGGCAGTTGATCACTCCCGCGAGCATATTCTTGAGTTCCTCGTCCTCGTTCGCCAACTGGATGTATGGCCAGACCTGGGCTCCGGAGTCACGCAGCCACATGGCGTGGATGTCACCGGTGTAAACGAAAGTCCTCCAGTCGCCGTTCTCGTCCTTCCCGAAATGAACGGTTGTGTCCAGGGTGTTGGGGTAGCAATTGGCGAACATCCAGGCGAGACGGCGGTTTTTCAGGATTGAGCTCATCTGGGTGATTTTGTTCTCGACCGCCGTGGACTTGAAGAGCCTCTGGTCCGGCGCGGGGCGCTTGGAATCAAGATTCTGGGCCTGTGAGGAACAGGCGCAAAGCATGAGAATGCTTGTGATAATGAATAAGGAGCGTTTCATGAAAGTCGTGTTTTCACAAATTTAACAAAAAATTTCCGCGTTTTTTTGGTACTATGTCTTGCAAGGTATTATAAAAAATTTATATCTTTGCGATGGAAAAATAATTGTTAAACCAAGAATATTATGAAAAAAGTAATCAACGCTAGTTTGGGAGGGCGAGGTTTCGCCCTCGACGAGGACGCTTACAACAGGCTTTCTCTCTATTTCGAGCACTTTAAGACCCGTCTCAACAAAGACACCCAGTCCGACAGAGACGAGGTTATGTCCGACCTTGAGAGCCGGATCGCCGAACTTTTCGACGAGGGGACCGGAGGAGCGGCCTACAGGGTCGTGGATCTGGGTTTGGTCAACAAAGTCGTAGGCCAGCTTGGGATGCCGGACGGATCCGCCGAGCCGGTGGAAGGTACTTTCAACACTTCGGCTGGTCCGGGACCACAGACTGGCCAGAAGCCGGATGCCGGCCCTGACTTCTCATATTCAGGGACTAAAGGCGAGGAGAAAAAGCGTCTTTTCAGGGACCCCGACAACAAGGCGATCGGAGGAGTCTGCTCAGGTCTCGCCTCGTTCCTTAATATAGATATCACAATCGTGAGGATCATCATCCTCCTGGCCTTGCTGCTGTGGGGCTCAGGCTTGATCGTGTACATCGTGCTGTGGATTGTCGTGCCGCTAGCGAAGACACCCGCGCAAAAATGCGAGATGAGGGGACTTTCGCCCACAGCGGAGAATATGGCCAGATTCAGGGACTCCTCAAAATAATATAGCCATGGAGAACAATGCCGAGAATGTGCGCTCTCAGATGCGCAAAGGGGTGCTCGAATATTGTATTCTCAGCATCCTGGACAAAAAGGAGGCCTACGCCTCGTCATTATTGGATGAGTTGAAAGCCGCCAATATGATCGTCGTCGAGGGGACCCTGTATCCTTTGCTGATCCGTCAGAAGAATCAGGGACTCCTGTCCTATCGTTGGGAGGAATCCACCCAGGGGCCTCCCAGGAAGTACTATTGCATCACCGACAAAGGCCGCCAGCAACTGGGCGAGATGGACGCCGCGTGGCGGGATATTGTTGACACGATCAAGACGATAAAGGAGAAGTGACAATGAAACCAGTGGAGAATGTCAGTATAGGAGGCTTTGTTTTCAGTTTTGAGAACGACGCCCATGAGGCGGCCAAGGTTTATCTGGCCGAGTTGGACAGTTTCTATTCCAAGGTCGAGAGCGGTACGGAGATCATGGAGGGAATAGAGGAAAGGATGGCGGAGCTGCTGCTTGAGAAGAGAGGCGGAGGGGAGGTTGTGACTCTCGGGATGGTCGAGTCTGTCATTTCCATTCTTGGGAGGCCGGAGGCGATCGAGGAGGAGTCCGAGGAAGAGAGGTTCGAGCCAAAGGAGGAGACTTTCAAGGTAAAGAAGAAACTTTACAGGGATCCGGCCAACGGGAAAGTCGCCGGTGTCTGCTCAGGTCTCGGGACCTATTTTGGGGTGGACCCGACCATATTCAGGCTTTTATTCACGATACTCACCCTCGCCGGCGCGGGCTTCTTCTTCCACAGGGGTTGGATGAGTGTCCCCGACTATCTTTTCCCCCTCCTTTACGCTGTCCTGTGGGTTTGCATGCCAGTGGCCAAGACCGTCCTGCAGCGCGACGAGCTTCGTGGAGAAAGAGGCGACGTGGATGCCATCAGCGCCAGGATCAAGAGTGGCGCCAAAGAGATGGAAGAGGCCGCGGGCAGGGTAGCCAGAGCCGACTTCTGGCCATGGCTGTGGCGGGTCTTCGGGATCTGTGTGGGGATTGTGTTCCTTGTGGCTGGAGTAGCCGGAGTCGTCTCGCTCGGCTGCCTGGCGTTTGACGGGACTTCCCTTTCGAACACTTTCTTCCTTAACAAGGCGATTGAGGAGATAGCGAGCGAGGCCCCGATAGTCTTGGACATGCTGTCCTTCCCTCCTTTGACAGCGGCCTTGGTTGTCACGGCCGTGATTCCTTTCATAGGATTGATCTATGTGGGAGTGATGCTCCTCTTCAACCTTAAGGAGCCCAGATGGCATCCGGGCTTATGCCTCCTTGTCATCTGGCTCGTCGCTATCACCGTCCTGGCCGTCCTGACTGCCATGACGCTGTTCAAGAGTAATATCTTTTGATAGAATCTATGGGAGTATCCAGAATACTGTTACCCGCGGCGGTCATTGTCTCGCTGTCTTTGTGCGGCCGCGACCGGAAACCCGCCGCCACTACGGAAGCAGATGACGATTTCAGGATGATGATTAGGCTCTGGGAGGTCCATCACGAGAACCCAGCCATGACCGACCGGCTCATCGAGGCCTTGGAGGAATATGACTTCTGCGACGAGGTCTGGCTTTGCTCCAATACTCCCGCGACCCATGCCCTCGCGTGGCATGAGCCCCACGCGAAAGCTCTTGGAGCGGCCGCCGGAAAGTTCCGCGAGGCCGGGATAATCGCCTCGCTCCAAGGCGTGGCCTTCGGGCACGGGGACGGGGCGATTGTCGAGGGCCCCGACGGGGCTTTCCGTGACTCGACCATCCATTGGGGCACCATGGTGGGTCCGGACGGGGCGGTCACCAACTCGGTGAACTGCCCAAGGCAGCCTGAGTACCTCGCCGCGATGGAGGAAGTCTTTGTCCCTTATGTCCGTGAGGCCCGGCCCCGGTCTTTCTATCTGGACGACGATCTCAGGATCACCCAGCACCCGCCGGCAAGCGAGGGATGCTTCTGCGACGATTGCTTAGCCCTGTTCAATAAGGAATATGGCCATTCCTTCTCCCGCGAGACCCTTGTGAAGGCCCTGGTCTCCAACGAGGGCGAGGTACGACAGGAGTGGATCGCTTTCGGCCAGGAAAGTCTCGCCGGGATTGTCCGGGCGATCTCCCGGGGAGTCCACAAGGCTTCGCCTGAGACACATATGGGATTGCAGCACACCAACTTCCACCATAAGCTTTTGGAGGGTTGGGACTGGAACCCTATGTTCAGGGCCATGGAGGAGGAGACGGGTCTGACTCCAGTCTCCCGTCCCGGCCACGGCCATTACGACGACCATTCGCCGAGGGGGATGATCGAGAAAGGGCTCGGTATAGCCAGGCAGGTCCGCCGTCTGGAGCCGGGAATCACCGAGATCGCCCCGGAGATAGAGGGTTATCTCCACAAGGCCACCGGGAAATCCCCCCAAAGTCTCGTGGTCGAGACGATGTACTATCTCTCGATGGGAGCTACACAGATGAGCTACGCGATTATCTGCGGCAATCAGGAACCGGTCTCTTGGTATGCCGACAACTATTTCAAAGCCCTCTCCGAGTGCAAGCCATTCGCCAAGGAATACGCCTCTTTCAACAAGGGATTGGCGCTCGCCGGAATCGACCCGTACATAAGCCGGAGCATGGTTTACCGCGATGTCGAGCCGGGGGAGGATCCTTGGGCGTGGAGTGTCACATCGGCCGGCTCGGAGGCCTTCCCGATGGCGTGCCTGGGATTCCCGTTCGCGCCGGAGGCCGAAAGCCCGAGAGTAAAGATGATTGACGAGGAGACTGTCCGTGGTGTCGGGGACCAGGAGCTGGCCTCCTTGCTTTTCGAGGGAGGTGTCGTTGTGGATAGAGCCTCCTGGAACCGGCTGGAAGACAGGGGATTGACAGAAGGATATTCAAAGGTCGAAGCCCCCGTGAGAAAGGTTTTCGGAGATGTGGATGACCCTCTCATCGCCTATGGGGCGGGCTATGAGGAGTCTCTCGGGAATATCCTGTTCCTTGAGAGGGGAGATTCCCGCGTCGCTGTGGTCCCTTCATATTCTATGGACATCAGCGGCGCCGCCAGGGTGGCCATGCTTCACGCCTTCGACTGGGCTTCCGGGAACACCCTGCCTGCCGTGCTTGAGAGTTTCGCCCAGACGGCGGTCGTCCCGCGCGTCGACGCCGGAGGCAGACTTCGCTCAGTCGCCCTTCTCAACTGCAGCATCTCCGACCAGGCCTCATACACGCTCAGGCTCCGTACCGGCGCGCCCGAAGGCTCTCCGATGCCGTCCTTCGTCTGGAAGACCCTGGGGAACCGAGACATCAGGCTGAAACCGGAAAGGGACGGCCAGGATGTGATCCTGACAGTCCCTTCGCTGGGTGGCTGGTCGTTCGGATGGCTAGCGGTGGATTTTTAATCCTTGGATGACGGCGTTCGAGAATCCGGCCTCCTCCATAGCGTTAAGTCCCCGGATGGTGATCCCTCCGGGAGTCGTGACCCTGTCGATCTCCTGCTCGGGATGAGTCCCGCGGGCTTCTGACAGGGCCGCGGCGCCTTTAACCGTCTGCAACGCGGCCTCAAGGGCCTGGTTGGGGTAAAGCCCCAGCTCGACCCCGCCCTCTGTCGCGGCCCGGACATATCTTAACGCGAAAGCGGTGCCGCAAGAGGCGACCATCATCCCCGCCCAGAGCTGACGCTCTTCCACCACCATGGCTTTTCCGACAGCCTCGAACAGGCCGGTAACAATCTTCAAAGTTTCCTCGGTTCCGGAGACCTCGTTGATGAAAGTCATACTCTCGCCGATCTCGATGGCGAGGTTGGGAATCACGGTGTAGATTCCATTGACCCCAGTCCCCTCCAGCCATTCCCTCAATGATTCAGCGGGAATGCCGGCTGCCAGGGAGACAAGGGTTTTCCCGGACAGAAGGCCTAGCAGTGGAGTGAGGACGTCTTTCAACAGCCAGGGTTTGACGGCCATGACGACCACATCGGCGTCCCGGACAGCCTCAGCGTTATCGAGCGTGGCGCTCATCCCCGCTTCCGAATATCTCTTCAGGGTCTCCTGATGTTTGGCGGTGACTGTGATAAAAGCGCCGGGAATATGACGGGAGAAACCTATCGCGGTGGCGCCTCCCATATTCCCGGCTCCGATAATTGTTATTCTCATATCCCGCTGTTATCTGACAGGCGGTTGAGGGCCACCCTGAGGTGCTCCCTGGGGACGACCGCCCTGAGGTGCTCCCTGGGGACGACCTCCTTGAGGGCCGCCAGGACCGCCGAACTGAGGTCCGCGCAGCATCTGGTTGAAAGCGTCCTCGTTCACAGGGATCCTGCCGGGATCGTTGGCCGCGCAGATTGCCAGCCAGGCCACGATGGTGGCGTCGAGTTTGAGGTCACCGAGGCTCAGGCGCTCGTAAGTGTCCATGATGGTGTGGTAGGTTCGGTTGTACTCGAGCACATCCTGGATGAACTGGTAGGCGGGGAGACCGACCCTGTTGAAAGTGACATGGTCAGTGGAGCCGGTGCTTCTCGGGGACAGGTAGTTGAAGCCGAGGGGCTCGATGTACTTCATCCAAGCCTCGAAGAACGGGAACGCGGCGTCGTTCCTCTCGAGATAGATACCGCGGAAACGGCCGGAACCGTTGTCCATGTTGAGGTAGAGGGCGAATTTGTCGAATCCGGGGAGTCTCTGCTGATCTTTGTACAGGTACTGCTCAAGATAACCCCTGGAACCGAAAAGTCCCTGCTCCTCACCGCCCCATAGGGCGAGGCGGATGGTTCTTTTAGGCTGGATGCCGAGGGTCTGGAGAATACGCATGGCCTCGATCATCACGATGCATCCGGAGGCGTTGTCAGCCGCGCCGGTGCCACCGTGCCAAGAGTCGAAGTGGCCTCCGAGAAGCACAACCTCATCCTTGAGCTTCTTGTCGGTGCCGGGAATCTCGGCGTAAACATTGTGGACCTCCTGGTCGTCGGTGAATTTGTTGATGAGCTCAAGCTCCATCTCGACTTTCTGGCCGTTCTCGATAAGACGGACCATACGACCGTGATCCTCGATGGGCATCACGATCTCGGGAGTGGGCTCAGGGTCACCGTAGGTATAATTCACGCCAGTGCCGCTTGGGACATTGAAAGTCCCGCGTCCCGTGACGATGCAGAGAGGTTTCTCGGCCGCGAGCAACTCGGCTTGGAGCTGACGGAGCTCCATCATGGCGGCGAAGTCGTAAGCCTGCCTGGGCATACGTCCGCCACCACCAGCGGGCGGACCGGCGGGAGAGATCGTGTTCTGCACGCGGTTATCCTTGGTCAACCCCTCGAGCTGTTCCTCGGTGTAACGGGTGGCGAGAGGATTGAAGCTGATCGTGTAGTTCTGCGTGGAGGGCAACAACAGGATTTTCCCGGCAATCTTCCCTCTGTATGACTCCAGACTCTCCTTGGTGGAGGCGTCGAAGATCATGCACTCTCCCTTGACGAGACCGTTGGTGCTGCCGGACCAGGCTTTGGGATTGACGGAGAAAGCGCAGTAATAAGGAGCGGTCATGGCCGCGTAAGTCTTGACGACATCCCAACCGCCTCTGGGGAACGCTGTGGCGAACTCAGCCCTGGGATTAGACAGGCCGAAGCTGGCCAGTTTCTCGATGACAAGACCCTCGGCCCTGCGCTTCTGCTGGGAAGCGGTAAGCCTTGAGCCCGCGAGGTCGGTCAGATACTGGGCGATCTCCTCGACCTTGGAGTTGTTCAGGCCTTCATTCTTGATTTTTGTCGCCAGCTCAGGAGATTCCGACACCTGGGCGAAAGCGATGTTGCCGCAGACCATAGTCGCCAGCAACATGATCCATAAACCTTTTCTCATAAGTCCGTTGAATATTAATGTTGAAATTAATATTATTTACTCTGCTCGATCGCTGCCTGAGCGGCGGCGAGGCGGGCTATAGGCACTCGGAACGGTGAGCAGGAGACGTAGTCCACCCCGATCTTGTTGAAGAAACGGATGGAATCAGGGTCACCGCCGTGCTCTCCGCAGACTCCGCATTTGAGGTCAGGCCTCTTTGAACGGCCGCCCTGGATGCCGAACTCGACCAGCTTGCCGACGCTCTTGACATCGATGGTCTGGAACGGGTCGGAATCGAGGATCTTGTTGCCGAGATAGTCGCCCATGAAGGTGCCGATGTCGTCGCGGGAGAAACCGAACGTCATTTGGGTGAGGTCATTGGTACCGAACGAGAAGAACTCGGCGGCCCGGGCCATCCTGTCAGCGGTCAAAGCCGCGCGGGGGATCTCGATCATTGTCCCGAACTTGTAGTCGAGGTTCTGGATCTTGATTCCCTCGATCTGGGCTTTCACCCTGTCGCAGATCGCTTTCTGGAAGCTGAGCTCCCTTGCGGAAATCGTCACGGGAATCATGATCTCAGGCATCGGATGATAGCCTTCGAGCAGTAGCTCGGCGGCGGCCTCGAAAATAGCCTTGTACTGGGTCTCGGCTATGAGCGGGAAGCTCACATGGAGACGCACCCCGCGGTGTCCCATCATCGGGTTGACTTCGTGAAGGGCCTCGCCCCTCTTTTCCACTTCCTCGACAGTGATGCCGAGCTCGCGGGCGATTTCCTTCTTTTTCTCCTCGGTTTTGGGAACGAACTCATGGAGAGTCGGGTCGAGCAGACGGAAGACCACTGGTTTGCCGTCCATGATCTTCATTGTGCTCTTGACGGCGGCCTTCATGTAAGGCTCGAGGTCGGCCAAAGCTTCCCTGCGCTCCTCGTCGGTGTCGCAGAGAATCATCTTGCGGAGTTTGGACAGGGGTTTCTCGGAATGGGCACCGTAGAACATATGCTCGATGCGGAACAATCCGATACCCTCGGCGCCGTAGCTCAGAGCCTTGGCGGCGTCCTCGGGGGTGTCGGCGTTGGTCCTGATCCCGAGCTTGCGGAACTTGTCCACGATAGACATGAATTTCTTGAACAGGGGGTTCTC
>CADBRH010000025.1 GCA_902797035.1 uncultured Bacteroidia bacterium
CCCGGTCACGCCGACTACACCGCTTCCGTTAAGTGGAACGGGTTCAATGACCCGCGCGGCGGAGGACACTTCTCCGGCCGTTTGACTTTGCCTCTTGTCGCCGCCGGGGTTATCGCCAAGAAACAGTGCGGGTTCTCATTCGAGGCCTCGCTTGTCGAGATCGGCGGGGAGCCTGACAAGTCGAAGTGGGACGCTCTTCTAGCCGAGACCGCCGCTGATGGCGACTCCATCGGAGGGATTGTAGAGTGTCGCGTCGAGGGAGTCCCCGCCGGCCTCGGAGAGCCGTTCTTCGACTCTGTCGAGTCTTTGATATCCCACGCCGTTTTCTCCATCCCGGGTGTTCGCGGCGTCGAGTTCGGCGACGGTTTCGCCGCTTCCCGCATGCGCGGCTCCGAGCATAATGACTGTTTCCCCTTAACCAAGAACGGCGCCGGCGGGATTAATGGTGGAATCACTAACGGCGCTCCCATCGTCTTCAGGGTCGCTTTCAAGCCGACTTCCAGTATCGCCAAAGCCCAGCGGACCCTTAACCTCAAAACCGGTGAGGCCGCGGACTTGAAGGTCCACGGCCGTCACGATGTCTGCTTCGCGCTCCGGACCCCTGTCATCGTCGAGGCCGTCGCCGCGATAGTATTGGCTGATCTTTAACCTTATTGATTCAAAGCGTCGGCGGACTTGATGTACTTGGCCAGGTCCTCGTCGGAGACGTGGTAGTTGCTCATCTCGCCGGAGAAGTACTGGTCGTAGGCTCCCATGTCCACGAAGCCGTGGCCGGAAAGGTTGAAAAGTATTGTCTTCTTCTCGCCGGTTTCCTTGCACTTGAGGGCTTCGGTGATAGTCGCGGCGATGGCGTGGCAAGATTCCGGGGCAGGGATTATGCCTTCTGTGCGGGCGAAGAGAATTCCGGCGTTGAAGGAGTCAAGCTGCTCGATGTCAACGGCTTCCATATACCCGTCCTTCATTAGTTGCGACATGATGACTCCGGCTCCGTGATAACGGAGACCACCGGCATGGATTGTCGCTGGCTTGAAGGTGTGACCGAGGGTGTACATCGGCAGAAGGGGGGTCATTCCGGCCTCGTCGCCGAAGTCATATTCGAATTTTCCGCGTGTCAGTTTGGGACATGAATACGGCTCCGCGGCGATGAAGCGGGTCTTCTTCCCTTCGAGGATGTTATGGCGCATGAACGGGTAGGCGATGCCGCTGAAATTGGATCCTCCGCCGAAGCAGGCGATAACGATGTCTGGATATTCCCCGGCCAACTCCATCTGCTTCTCCGCCTCAAGGCCTATGATGGTCTGGTGCAGGCAGACATGGTTGAGCACCGAGCCAAGGGTGTATTTGCAGTTAGGAGTTGTGACCGCCAGTTCGATGGCCTCGGAGATAGCGCATCCGAGAGAGCCCTGGTCATTGGGATTTACGGTCAGGATGTCTTTTCCCGCCCTTGTGGACATCGAGGGGGAAGGGGTGATGGCCGCCCCGAAAGTCTGCATGATGGACCGGCGGTAAGGCTTCTGGTTGTAGCTCACCTTCACCATGTACACAGCGCACTCGATCCCGAACTTCTTGGCGGCGTAGGAGAGGGCGCCTCCCCACTGGCCGGCTCCGGTCTCGGTGGTGATGTTGGTGATGCCCTGCTTCTTGGCGTAATATGCCTGGGCCAGTGCTGAGTTCAGTTTATGGCTTCCGGCCGGGGACACGCTCTCATTCTTGAAATAGATGTGGGCGGGGGTCCCTAGAGCCTCTTCCAACTCATAGGCCCTCACGAGCGGGGTGCAGCGATAACTGGCGTACTGCTCACGCACTTCCTCCGGGATGGGGATCCACACATCGGACTGGTTGAGCTCCTGGTCAGCGCATTCCTTGCAGAAGATAGGATAAAGGTCCTCCGACTTGAGAGGCTGCTTGGTCGCCGGGTGAAGGAAGGGCAGAGGCTTGTTGGGCATGATCGCCTGGATGTTGAAATAACTCGAGGGAATCTCCGATTCCGGGAGCAAGAACTTTTTCTGTCTCATTTTTGTTCGTTTTTTATTGGTTTATAACTATTTCTGTCGTAAAATGAAAGGTGGCGCGCTGTAAGTCAGCGTGCCACCTTTATATTTCCCGAACTTGGTAACCACGGCGAACGACTTACAGCTTTGAACTGCAAGAGCGCCACCAGAAGTTATTGTTCGTTGTTCTCATTCTTACGCGAATATGGATAAAAAAACTTTAAAAACAAATTTTATCCGATAATACCGTTGGCCTGCAGGAAGGCGTTGACGCCGGTGGTGATGAAGAGGCACACGATGATGGTCGCGACGATGATGCCGATGACCTTAATCCTCTTGAACCATATCTGGTTGTCCCAGCCCACGGTATGGAACATGCTCCAGAAACCATGGCAGAGATGGAACCAGATGGCCACGAACCAGATTATGTAAAGAAGAAGCATCCACCATTTACCGAATGTGGCGTTGAGCAAAAGGTATGGGTTGTTCTCGAAAGCTCCGATGCCGAACATCTCCGGCAGCTGCATCTTTGCCCAGAAGTGGGTGAGGTGGAAGAACAGGATGCCGAGGATCACGATACCGAGGACGAACATGTTCTTGGCGGCCCAGGAATCAGCGGCCGCGACGCTCTGGGCCTCGTAACGCTTGAGACCTCCGCGGGCCTTGATGTTCTTGACGGTGATGATGATCCCGTAAAGGATGTGGATAATCACACCAAGGGCGAGGACGGGAACCATTATGTCGATGAAAGAGGTCGACATGAAATCACAACCGAGCTTGAAAAGCCCGTCTCCGGCCGAGAAAATCTTGTCATCAGCCGCCACGGAGCCGTATTTGCCCGTGAACGAGTCAATGACTGAGAAGAAATTGATTGTGCCGTGGAGCAGGAGGAACATCACGAGGAAGGCCCCGCTGACAGCTTGGATAAGCTTCCTGCCGATCGAATAATGGAAAGCGTTAGGCATTATCGTCAAAATTAGTGGTAGTAGCGGGGGTGGGGCATGATCCCACGACCTCCGGATTATGAATCCGACGCTCTAACCAGCTGAGCTACCCCGCCGTGTCCCCATTGAGTTGAGATAGAAGGATTCGAACCCTCACTGACAGAGCCAGAATCTGTAGTGCTAC